>CBCSVJ010000001.1:0-21072 GCA_965143545.1 uncultured Haemophilus sp.
TGATGAAATTGCGGAAGAATACGCACAAATCGCCTTTGATGTTCAAAAATGTCAACGTTTGCACGAACACTTTAGTCAGTTTGTTGGCTTACATTTAGCCCTTGCGTTCCAACCAAACCCTGAAGAGGTGATGGCGGAAATCAATCAAGAACGCAATGAAATTGATCGCGAGCTCAATCAATTCTCAAGCACAGAACAACAAATTCGCATTAAATTGGATAATGCCAAAGAAAAAATGCAATTGTTGAATAAGTTAATTCCACAGCTTAACTTGCTCGCTGATGATGAATTACTTGATCGCATTGAAGAATGCCGTGAACAATTAGACATCGCAGAGCAAGATGAAAGCTTTATTCGTCAACATGGCGTTGCGTTGTCACAATTAGAGCCGATTGCCAATACCTTACAAAGTGATCCAGAAAACTATGAACGCTTAAAAGCTGATTTAACCCAAGCGGTTGAACGTCAAAAACAAGTACAGCAACGTGTATTTGCTTTAGCGGATGTAGTACAACGTAAAAATCACTTCAGCTATGAAGATGCTGGTCAAGCAGAAACATCAGAGCTTAATGAGCAACTGCGTCAACGTTTGGAACAATTGCAATCACAACGTGATGCTCAACGTGAACAATTACGTCAAAAACAAAGCCAATTTGCACAATACAACCAAGTATTTATCCAATTGCAAAGTTCTTATGACAGTAAAAATCAATTGTTAAAAGAATTAATTGCTGAGATTGGTGAATTGGGCGTGCGTGCTGATGAAGGGGCAGAGGAACGAGCAAGAAATCGCCGTGATGAGTTGTATCAACAACTTTCAACCAGTCGTCAACGTCGTTCTTATGTCGAAAAACAATTAACACTTATTGAAAGCGAAGCGGATAACTTAAATAAACGTATTCGCAAAGCAGAACGTGATTACAAAACTCAACGTGAATTAGTTGTGGCAGCGAAAGTCAGCTGGTGTGTGGTTCTCCGTTTATCTCGTAATTCCGATGTGGAAAAACGACTCAATCGTCGTGAGTTAGCCTATTTATCTGCTGATGAACTACGTTCAATGTCGGATAAAGCATTAGGTGCACTACGTACTACAGTGGCTGATAATGAATATCTACGCGATGCATTGCGTATTTCTGAAGATAGCCGTAAACCGGAAAATAAAGTCCGCTTCTTTATTGCTGTGTATCAACATCTTCGTGAACGTATTCGTCAGGATATTATTAAAACGGATGATCCGATTGATGCAATTGAGCAAATGGAAATTGAGCTTAATCGCTTAACAGAAGAATTGACTGGCCGTGAGAAAAAATTGGCGATCAGTTCTGAAAGTGTGGCAAATATTATGCGTAAAACCATTCAACGTGAACAAAATCGTATTCGTATGTTGAACCAAGGCCTACAAAATATTGCCTTCGGTCAGGTGAAATCGGTACGTTTAGTGGTCAATATTCGCGATACTCATGCGATGTTGCTTGATGCGCTGTCAGGTAAACAGGAAGAATACCAAGATTTATTCAGTGACAATCGCATTACCTTCTCTGAAGCCATTGCGAAACTTTATCAACGCATTAACCCGCATATTGATATGGGCCAACGCACAGCACAAACTATCGGTGAAGAATTATTAGATTACCGTAATTACCTCGAGTTAGAAGTTGAAGTCTTCCGTGGTGCTGATGGCTGGTTACGTGCTGAAAGTGGCGCATTATCGACAGGTGAAGCGATCGGTACGGGTATGTCAATCCTATTAATGGTTGTACAAAGCTGGGAAGAGGAAAGCCGCCGTATTCGCGGTAAAGACATCGTGCCATGTCGTTTACTATTCCTGGATGAAGCAGCACGTTTGGATGGTAAATCCATTTCCACCTTGTTCGAACTTTGCGAACGTTTGGATATGCAATTACTTATCGCTGCTCCTGAGAATATTAGCCCTGAAAAAGGGACAACCTATAAACTGGTGCGTAAAATCTCCGGCAACCAAGAACAAGTTCATGTGGTTGGTTTGCGTGGCTTTGGCGCAACAGAGTAGTTTTTTAAAGCGGTCAAAGCAATTGGCCGCTTTTTTCATTGTTATTTTTATGAGAATTTAGGACGAATTATGCACAACCTTATTTTTGCCATTCTATGTAGTGTTGCCGTATCGGTGTTACTCAAAGTTGCGCGCAAGAAAAACATCATTATTGAACAAGCAATAGCATTCAACTATATTGTCGCCATTTCATTAAGCTATTTCTTACTCAAACCTGATTTCAAAGGATTGGAATTTACTGAATATTTAGCACAAAGTGATAGCACTCCTATTTTCCTGGCATTAGGTATTTTATTGCCGACAGTATTTATTATTATGTCTAAAGCAGTTGAATTTGCGGGTATCGTGCGTTCAGATGCAGCACAACGCTTATCGTTATTTCTACCGATTGTTGCCTCTTTTATTATCTTCCATGAAACATTAAGCCAGCCCAAAATCGTTGGCATTATTTTGGCATTCATCGGTTTATTCTGTATCTTGAACAAATCGAATGAGCAAAGTGCGGTCACTTTTAAAGGTATTTTAGGCTTAATCGGTGTTTGGTTTGGTTATGGCACCATTGATATCTTATTCAAACAAGTAGCCAAAAGCGGGGGATCATTCCCAACCACATTATTTATCGCTTTCTCATTAGCGGCTTGTGTCATGTTCCTGTATTTATTCCTAAAACGCACTCAGTGGACAGTGCCAAGCTTTATTGGTGGAATTATTTTAGGTGTATTGAATTTCTTCAACATCCTGTTTTACATTAAAGCGCACCAAAGCTTCGGACAAAACCCAACTTTAGTTTTTGCGGGAATGAATATTGGTGTTATTTGTTTAGGCACCATCACCGGCGCATTTTTCTTCAAAGAAAAAATAAGCAAAATCAACTGGTTTGGTGTTCTTATCAGCCTTTCAGCAATTTTCTGTTTATATTATTTAGATAAAATTTTGGCTTAATTATGGCAAACAATTTTAGTTTTTTTATCTACGATTACGAAAGTTTTGGTATCAATCCGGCAAGCGATCGTCCTGCTCAATTTGCTGGTATTCGTACCGATGCAGATTTCAATATCATTGGTGAGCCTATTATGTTGTATTGCAAGCAAACCAATGATTATTTACCCGCTCCGGAAGCCGTAATGGTCACAGGAATCACGCCACAAGAATGTAATGAAAAGGGGATTCCTGAACCTGAATTTGCCGCAAAAGTTTTAGCTGAGTTTTCACAACCTAATACTTGTGTGATGGGTTATAACAACATTCGTTATGACGATGAAATGACGCGTTATACCTTTTACCGTAACTTCATCGATCCCTATGAATACAGCTGGAAAAATGGCAATTCTCGTTGGGATTTACTGGATTTGGTACGAGCCTGTTATGCTTTGCGTCCAGAGGGAATTAATTGGGCTTATGACGATGATGGTATGCCAAGCTTTCGCTTAGAAAAGCTAACCAAAGCAAATGGTATTGAGCATGAAAATGCCCATGATGCGATGGCGGATGTGTATGCAACGATTACCATGGCTAAATTAATCAAAGAAAAGCAGCCTAAATTATTTCAATTCTTCTTTGAGCATAGAGGTAAAAAGGAAATTGAGAAACTGATCGATACCGCGGAAATGACACCATTAGTGCACGTTTCGGGCATGCTAGGGAATTATCGCGGCAATTGTGCTTGGGTGGCACCATTAGCATGGCATCCAACTAATCAAAATGCTGTAATCGTCAGTGATTTATCTGGTGATATTGATAACTTGATCAGCAAAAGTGCGGTTGATTTGCGACAAGATTTGTATACCAAGAAAAGCGAGCTAGAAGAAAGGGGAGCTTCATCTGTTCCACTGAAATTGGTTCATATTAATAAATGTCCAATTTTGGCTCCTGCAAAAACGTTACTGCCAGAAAATGCAGCTTGTTTAGGGATAGACAGACAACATTGCCTAGATAATTTAGCAAAATTGCGTCAATCCTTAGATATACGCGAGAAAGTTATTGAAATCTTCTCAGAAGAACGTGAATTTGAGCCAAGTGATAATGTAGAAACGGAGCTTTATAACGGTTTCTTTAGCAATGCCGATAAAAACAACATGGCTATTTTACGTGATTTACCACCTGAAAAATTAGCTGAGCATGGTTTAGCATTTGAAGATAAACGAATTCCTGAATTGTTATTCCATTATCGTGCAAGACATTTCTACAAAACCCTAAATCGTGCTGAGCAAATCAAATGGCAAAAATATCGCCAACGTAAATTAGAACAAAGTGCGGTTAAATTTGAAGAAAGTTTACAACGGTTAGCAGAGGAATATTCGGATAATCCAACTAAGCTAAATTTACTGCAACAGGTTTATGAATACGGAGCAAAACTGTTATCTTAATCTTATACATATCGTGACATAGTCACACAAATGCCATTCATCAAAAACGTAAATCTTATCCATGAGATTTACGTTTTTCTTTTTTTAAATCTGATGATATTCACCTCATAAAATAATGCAGAATTCACGTAGCGTTGCCATTATTTTGATACATATAAACTTCTTTATTTTTTCCTTACATAACAACTTTAGAGTGTATAAATCATTATTTAATCTTATTGCAAGGTGTTGTAAAGCTAGATTCTGCATCGCTTGAGTGGTATTTAAAACCTGTGCATAACTTTGTGATTTTATTGATACGTAGCTTTCACTAACCTTGTAATTGATTTCGCATAATGATTTTCGGATTATGTTACAATTCGCAGCGCGGTATAATCGCCATTGGCACCGCGCAAGAATTTACACATAATCCGCCATTATGCGAAATTTTAAGTTATTGAATTTATGTCAAATATTACTATTCAACATATCACGCCAAGACATTTTTATGAGGCAGTGAAACTTCTCAAACAAACTGAGCATAATATAAGATTTAGCTATGATACGGTTGAAATTCGTTTTGTTTTTGACAGATTGGAAACTGCAGAACAGACTCAAGCAAGATTTGAGAAAATGGAACACTTGGGGGAGTTTTTAAAGGAACTGACAAATTCATCAGTTCCTATTGATTTAGACGAGTTTATTAAAAATTATCGTTATCAGCCTAGAAATAAGTTTTTTAATAATCGGTAACAAAAGAACCTGAGTTTTCGTGATAGATATCTAAAGCAGCTTTTGGAAAAGTCTCCTCATTTGACTTATTTTGCTCAAACCATTTACATACTACCTGTTCATTGTCTCTAACTAAGACTACCGTCATTAAAGGGCTGCCTGATTTGAGTTGAACTATTGTTCCTACTTTAATTTCTTCCATTTTTTCCTCCTATGGATATATATAGAGTAGCTATTTTATTCCAATTTTTGTTCCGATATATATGATGGCCAAAATTAGTATTATACCTGTTATTAAACTCATACTCTTTCCTTGGTTAATTTGGGCTTGAAAGGGTACAGAAGTTCGGGAGTTCTGTAACACCCGAACTTTACCGCAATATTCTGCGGTTAAATTGGTGATCTTCCTGTATTTTCTAACCAGTTTTTTAGAAATTCATTACTATCTAGAATTGATTTTATATAGTCTTTATCTTCATAATCGGCCGTAGCTATCAAATAATTGTCTATAATTAACTTTAATTGTCTTTGATAACTATCTTCATCAGGATATAAATCATACGTTCTCATACCTGAAATGCCAACATTAGAACTTATTAATTCAAAGTATTCTCTTGCCATTTTTCTAAAAAACAGCTCTTTTTTTTCATTGCATAGATTGTTAGGAATGGAAAAGAAAATATTTTGTTCGTGATGCAGTGCTTCAGGAATGGGGAAATCAAGAGTAATCTGAGATTCTTCAGGAACGAAGAAACCTTCTTCACCTAGTTTTTTAATTACAGTCTGATTGATTAACTCAATGTTTTTTTTACTAAGTTGTCTAGTATCGTAAGAGAGTCTGAAATATCTCATTTACTTTCCTTTTTGTTAGCAAAATTAATGTAATCATCGTCTGTTACGTTATCTAATCCCTTCTTAATTAAAATCTTAAGAATTTCAGTATCTTTTATACTCATTTTGGTAAGCACAACAGCTTTTACATGTTCTTCTTGGACTTTTTTCCATGTTAGATCATCAATGTGTTTTGTCGGCATTTTGTGTTCCCTATTTCTACTTATGAAAAAAATAATATCATTTCTTAGAAAAAAAGAAATTATTTTATTGACATCTAAGAAATGAGATTATTATAATTTAGCAAAATCTAATTTCTTAGAAAAAAAGTTTTTCTTTTTTGAGGGTTACTTTGTGAACTTATTTATTGACTGGTTAGAGATAGAGCAGGACTTTGGGGTAGAAATCCCTGAAGAGCTTTTACTCTCTATTTATGGTCAATATTTAATGGTTGTTACTGAAGGCGGTGAAATTCAAAAAAGTAGAGTCACAGGTAAATACCATCATAAAGGCAGCTATTGTGATGAGGTTAGTATTAAAATTTCAGGTTCTGTTATTCGTATGGCAGGAAACCCAAGTAGATGGGGTCGAGTAGAAAATGTTTTTGGTTTTGATACTGTAGATAGTTGCGTTTCCTGTTTCAATTCAATTCTTTCCTCTCTTAAATTACCAATCTTTACTCGTTGCACTGAAATTTTTTATCGCCAAGGCGAAGATGGCTCTAAGGTCTCAAAATTTTCTAATGGCGCAATCATTAAACGTTTAGATATTACTACCAATAAAGCGGTTGGTAAGGGTAATGAGCGTACATTTCTAAAAGCCTTATCGCAGATGCGTTATAGAAATTCTATTGGCAGACTTCATACAAATGGTTGCACCACAGATTGGCTTAGTGAAAAAGGAAATGCCAATTTAATTTATCCAAGCTGTTATATAAAACACGAAGAAATGCGAGTTCATTCTTATGACAAGATTAAGCGTAAATTTGGTGAAGAATCAAAAGAGTTTAGATATTACAGAAGTGTTTATGAGTATTGCAGAGAAAATGGGGTAGTCCGTTTTGAGCAAAAATTAAAATCAAGATATTTGCAGCGTGAAAATTTATGTTATTGGGGAATTAGTGATTTTTCAGTATTAGAAAACTTACAGAAGGAATTTACTGACATGTATAAAAAGCTAAATGTAAGTCAATATGATTTAGAAACCATTGCTGAACAATTAGTTTCTCAAGGGATTGTTGATACATTGAGAAAAGCAACAACTTCAGCATATTACGCAATGTTATGGGCTAGTGGCAAAGAGTTAGGCCTAAAATCTCGTCAATATGAAACTCATAGAGCAAGATTAAGAAAAATAGGTATTGATATTGCTAATCCTTGCGATGTTGAGAAATTCCAAGCGGTTAGAGTTATCGCCTGTGAAAATATTATGGTTCGTCCATTTAAAGCCCCTGATTTTTATCAATTTCCAAGTAACGCTCCTCAGTTACGTTTTGTTGTTTAATAAATAAGTCTTTTCATCATTAATTAGGAGAAATCAATTATGCGTACCGGATTTTATATTGTAGGTATCTTAAAAGGTTATAAATCTTCATCTTTCACTAATCGAGAGACTGGAGAAGTAAAAGATCGTCATAACATGGGGGTTCAATTACAAGAGCCTGATGGTTATGGCGGCTATAACACGTCAATTCAAGAAATTAAGATTGATGATCGTTCTATGAATGATGTGTTAAGAAATACGATTAATCGCTTAAAGGATAAAACGGTAATGGTGCTTGTTTATCCTCGTGAATGGGCTATGGAAAATGGCCGTAAAGGTATCACTTACAATTTTGATGAAAGTTCAATCATAGAAGAATTGAAATAATGCGTGAATTTATAGAAATGGTAGGAGCAAGCTTTATTGGTTGTGGTCTTGCTCTAACAATTTTTTATTTATTGGTATTTCATTTATGAGTAATGAAATCGAGATTACAACGAAGTTATGCCAATCTCAAACAGGTGTTAGTTGTAATGAAGTGGTTTTGAAAATACCACAGACAGAGGCCGTCAAACTTCAATCTGTGGCATTTTCAGGTAATGAAAATCAAAACTTTTCGGCACAGGATTTTATTCATCATGTCGATAGTTTTGGCTTTTCATTTGGTCTGGTGCTTATTTTTTATTTGATAGCTAAATCTGTTGGTTCAGTTTTAGCTATTTTTAGATAAGCACTTCATTCTAACTCAGTACAAGGAGTTTATTATGTCAAATTTAAAAAAATATCTTGTTTCAGCAGTTGTTTTAGGTTCTTCAGTTAGTGCTTTTGCTCAAGGTGAAGCAGCTCAAAAGGTACAAATTGATGTGACTAGCATGCTCAATCAAGTGGACTTTTCTACAGTGATTGCTGGTATCGTTGCTGCCGGTGGCGTTTTGATTGGTCCTCGAATTGCTAAAATGGGAATTCGATTTATTTTGGGTTTATTTGGCCGCTAGGGAAAAAGGAGGGAATCCCTCCTTTTTTATTTATTAATCAATGATAAAGGGCTAGGTAATGTTTTTATGGGATTTAATGTACTTTTTCCTTGGAATAGTTTGCGGATTGGTCGTAGTGCTTGGTTTGAACAATTTATAGTTGTTGTATTTTTAGCATTTTTTTGTAGTTCAGCTTTTTCTGCTGACAGACCTTTTACAACTGAAAATAAAACTAAAGTAATTGTGAAAGACTTGCTTGAGAGATCATATAACAGAACGTATAACTTACCTGCTGTTATTCCTAATTCTGGTGCATCTACGATGCAAGAAGTACGTAGAGCAAATGTTTTACGTAGTATTGCTAAAAAAGCGACTAGAGCATCAGGAGCTTTATATTCTAAACATCCTATTACGGGTTTAGCGGTTACTTTTGGTTTGGGATATTTTACTGATCAGTTGATTGATAGTGCTTTTCAGAAATTTACTTCTGCCTCTCAAGATTCATTAGGTTTTTATGTGATGGCGCAAGATCCTAAAACAGGCCGGTTAGAGAAGGTTTATTTAGAGGAAGAGCCATCTTTATTTAATCCGGCATTTGTAAATCTTCAAGATAATATAGTTTTTACTTATGAAGATGCCTATGGAACTTGTCAAACATCTTCCTATGATGAAACGTTGAATTGTGCAATTAATAAAAATTTTGAGCTAAAGATGGAAAAAGCTTCGTCTAATTCAGTTTTATCCGATTTTAAGGTTGTTTCTAAAGAAAAATCTCCAATTTATGCAGATGGTTTGCTTGTTAATTATAGTTACAAACAATGTGTAAAAAATTCATCTAATTGCTTTACTCAAAAATCTTTTTTTACAGTTAGGGTTATAAAAAAAGAACAAAGATCACCATCGGCAAAAGCTCAAGTAGTTTGGGGAGGAAACGTTGTTCCAGATGATAAGGTTGTTTTACAAGATGATGCTCAAATATCTACTTTTGCTAAAAATGCAGTTTCGTTAAACAGTGATGAATTTACAGATGAAGAAAGAAAAGTGATTTCTAATATTCAGCCGAGTGATGTTAGAAAATATTTTACAGATCCATCTTTAAAAGCTAAGGATTTAAGTAGTTTTAGATATTCAGATGATATGTTTGATGATGTTGTTAGCTCTAGTAATCCTAAACCTAAAGAGAGTGAAAAAGAGTCTGATTCTACTTCTATATCAAAAAGAGTTGATTTTTCTTCTCCGGCTGTTGATATGCCTGATATTAATCCTCCTACAGCTCTTCAAATACTAGAGCCTTTTAATGATTTTTTCCCTTCTTTAAAAGATTTTAAGATTTCAGAAAGAGAAATTCAGTGTCCTGTTTGGAGTGGTCGCATTCCATATTTAGAGGCAAATGTAACTTTAGATGGCCATTGTGATTATGTAGAAAGGAATAAAAGCATCATTTCATCTTTGATGTTATTGATTTGGGGGATTATTTCTTTGAGAGTTTTATTGAGCGCTTAAGGAGGGATATTTTATGTATGGAGTTATATTTGCAGCACTATCTTCTTTAATGCAATTTTTGATTAGGGGAGTGCTTGCAAAATTTTTTGTATTTTTTGCTTTATTTTACATTACGACCGAGTTTATTCCTGTGGTTATAGAATTGTTTTTACCAAAGGATATTCCAAATATAAAGGATTTATTTAATGCTTTGCCTAACTCAATTCTTTATTTCTTGTACGTTCTTAAGGTTCCGACAGGTATAAGCCTTTTAATTTCTGCTTTGTTGTCTCGTTTTATCATTCGCAGACTTCCTGTTATTGGATAAGGCGGTATTCATGGCTATTTCTGCTTATGTTGGATTACCCGGGCATGGAAAATCTTATGAGGTGGTTAAATCTGTCATTATTCCTGCTATATCATCTGGGCGTAGAGTTGTATCTAATATTTATGGTTTAAACAAGCAATTAATAGAAGAGTATTGCTTATCGAAAGATAAAAAATTATCTCAAGAAAATTTAGGTGAATTAGTGGTTGTAGATAATGATGCTTGTTTAGATGCGGATTTTTATCCTTATAAAAACGCAATAGACAATAACATTGAAACCTTCTGTAAAGCAGGGGATTTGATCATTATTGATGAGGCTTGGAGATTCTTTCCAAAGAAAGAAAAAATCAACGATAACCACTTTTCATTTTTGTCTGAACATCGTCATTTTACAGATAAAAACGGCATTTCTTGTGATTTTGTTATTCTTAATCAAGATTTAACTAATCTACAGCGTGAATTGGTAGAGCGGATTGAAACCACATTTAAGATGACAAAATTGGTTGCTGCAGGATTAAAAAGTCGTTATCGGGTTGATGTATTTTCTGGCAATAAATGTTGGAAAACAGCAAAGACCGCTAGTTATCAAGAAAAATATGACAAATCAGTTTTCCCACTTTATAAGAGCTATGAAACTGATAATGGCAGAGAATTAGTCACAGACAAACGTCAAAATGCTTTAAGTAAATCAAGTATTAAATATATCGCTTTCATAGCGTTAATTGTGTTTGGTTTCTCATTTTATAAGTTGTTCACTTTTTTTAAGCCGACACAAGAGACAGCTCAAGAGCAGCCCATTGAATCAATACCAGAAAATAATGTAGCTTTTATTGAAGAACAGAATGGCTTTCTTCAATCACAGTCTGTGCCGTTATCAACACAATGGCGTATAACAGGGGAGTTACAAAAATCAGGAAAAAGTTTTGTGATTTTAGCGGATAACCAAGGAAATTTACGTTTAGAACCTCGTTCAAGTTTTAATTTTACAGGTCGGATGCTAGAGGGAATTATTGATAATCAGCGAGTAAATTATTATTCAGGAGTAAAACAATGAGATTACAACGTAACATTTTATTTTTCTTATTTATGTTTGTTTTTGGTTATGCTCAAGCGAAAAATATTAATTTCAAATTGGAGGCTGTGCCATTACCTAAAGCTGTAGGAATGATTTATGACGAAGTTTTAGAAAAGCCTTATATGTTAGATCCCAAACTGGCCGCAGATACACGTTTGATTAGCTTTCATACAACTGAAAATCAAGATTTTGGTCAATTTATTACACGATATTTTGAAAATATGAATATTAAGGTTTATGAGAAAGGCGGGGTTGTCTATCTTGCTCATGTTGAGCCTAAGCCTGCAAAAATTATCAAGAAAAGCTTTGTTTATAATCCTATTCATCGTGATACAGAATATTTGGCTCAATTTCTTCAAGGGGAAGGTCAAGTATCAGCAAGCGGTGATAAGCTTGTTTATTATGGAACAGTTGAAGATATTTCAAGAATTAAATCTGTTTTACAGTCTGTTGATACGCCAAGTCGTGAAGTTGTTGTGACAGGCTATGTTTTTGAAGTACAAGATGTAGCAAAAGAAGGAAGTGGCATTAATCTTTTAGCAAAATTACTTTCAGGAAAGCTAGGCATTAATATTGGATATAAACAAAATTACGAAAACTTTATTACGGTTAATGCCGGTAATCTAGATGCAATGATTGAGTTATTTCGTACCGATGAGCGTTTTCAGGTCGTGAGCAGTCCAACTTTACGTGTAAAATCAGGCTCAAAGGGCAATTTTTCAGTAGGTTCTGATGTTCCTGTATTGTCTAACGTAACTTATCAAGATGGCCGCCCAATTCAGTCTATTGAATATCGATCTTCTGGTGTAATTTTTGATATTCAACCAACTATAAAAAGCAATGCGATTGATTTAAAAATCAATCAGCAGCTCTCTAACTTTGTGAAAACTGATACTGGAGTAAATCAGTCTCCAACACTGATTAAACGTGACATAGTAACTGATGTAACGGTTAAAAGCGGTGATGTGATTGTTTTAGGTGGGTTAGCTGAAAATAAAATTACAGAAGGTGAAACTGGCTTTTCTTTCTTGCCTAAAGGTATTTTAACAGGGAAGTCAAAATCTAATACAAAAACTGATATAGTTATCTTGTTACAAGTGAAGATGATTTAAAAGTAAAAGCCGCAAAGGGTAAAGGCGTTACACGCCTGCGCTTTGTGGCTTTTACGATACAACTTAACTATAGGAGAATTGATATGTCAGAATCAGTGATGAAGAAATAGCTTTCCTGATAAATTGGGGTGTCGGGGGAAAATGCAGTGCATTTTCTCCTGACGTAAGGGGCAGCGGCTGCAGCCCCGTAACCCCTGCTCAATGTATTTTGGAAAAATGAATATGTTGCGCGTTCCATTCTAAAAAAATCACAAAATTAAACTCGCCCCTGTTAAAAATTAATTATTTAAAACTCTCTTAAAATGCCAATGCAAAACGCTCAAAAGCCTTTGCATTTTCTTTACATTTCTAGTGTATAGTTCAATAACTTTAAAAAAACACATGTTACAGCGCATGAAATTTCCATATTTTGTATTGGCTAAGCAGTATTCGTGACCTGTGTATAACTCTGTGATCTTATTAATACGTAGCTTTCACTAACCTTGTAATTGATTTCGCATAATGTATATTATGTTAAATTAAACATATAAATATGTCACAAATCAATATAGGTGACTATCCTATTTCATGCATTACTCAAAATAAGGTGATTTTGGGATTATGGATATAAAAGAAATAAATGTATGTCTTTGTGATGGAATAATTAAATTGGAATGAAATTTTAAGATAACGCTACGTGAATTCTGAATACAATTGCGTACATCAATTCTGCAGATTTCATCATTCTTGATCTGATAATGAGAATTTATTTTACATATGTTACATAAATGAGAATAATTAACATTGATTTCTACTTTATTATTAGTGGCTTATAAAAAAATATTTAAAAAAACACTTGACCATTCTCATTTGCGAGATTAAAATGCACACCGATGACAAGTTAAGCAGTCTTGTTTTTATTTTTAATCTCTACTTAATAAGGAAAGGAGTTGGTTTATGCTTAATAAAGCAATCGCAGATAAGTTAAATGAACAAATCAATTTAGAGTTCTACTCTTCTAATGTTTATTTACAAATGAGTTCTTGGTGTAGCAAACACGGTTATGAAGGTGCTGCAGCATTTTTACTTCGTCATGCTGATGAAGAATTAGAACACATGCAAAAATTATTCAAATATGTGAGTGAAACAAGTGGTATGCCACTTTTAGGTAAAATTGATGCACCTAAAAATGACTACAAATCACTTAAAGAAGTGTTTGAAACCACACTTGAACACGAAAAATTCATTACTTCTAAAATTAATGAATTAGTTGAAGTAACATTTGCAAACAAAGACTATTCTACTTTTAACTTCTTACAATGGTACGTTGCAGAACAACACGAAGAAGAAAAATTATTCAATAGCATTATTGATAAATTTAACTTGGTGGGTGAAGACGGTCGTTCGCTTTACTTTATCGATCGTGATTTAGCAACATTATAATTTTAAAAGGAGAATACAAAATGTTATCATCAAACGTAATCAAATTATTAAATGATCAAATGAACCTTGAGTTCTACTCTTCAAACCTTTACTTACAAATGAGCGCATGGTGCGAACAAAACGGTTTTGAAGGTGCAGCTAAATTCTTATCAGCTCATGCTGCAGAAGAAATGCAACACATGCGTAAATTATTTACTTATTTAAATGAAACAGGTGCATTAGCGGTAATCACAGTAATTGAAGCGCCTGCGCATGAGTACAAATCATTAAAAGAAATCATTGAATTAACTTATGAACACGAAAAACTGATCACAAGTAAAATCAATGAATTAGTGGGTAAAACTTTTGAAGAAAAAGACTACTCTGCATTCAATTTCTTACAATGGTATGTTGCAGAACAACACGAAGAAGAGAAATTATTCAGCGGTATTTTAGACAAATTAAATCTTCTTGGCGAAGATGGAAAAGGCTTATTCTTAATCGATAAATATTTAGTTAACCTTGCTGGTCAAACTGCTTAATTAGATAATCATAAAGCTTAGTAGAAATACTAAGCTTTTATTTTACTCATAAATTGTGACAACGTATCAAATTGTTTTAAACTACCCTTTATCTTTGAATACAAGTTGATGAAATTTAAAACAACCACACGTTTTTAATGAAATTTTACTTGCAACGAAGTAAGATAAACGTATAATTCAGAACAACCCAAATGCCTGGGTGGCGAAATTGGTAGACGCAGCGGATTCAAAATCCGCCGGTGAATAACCGTGTCGGTTCGAGTCCGACCCTAGGCACCACAGAATTTATAAGCTCTGAAGTTGATTCAGGGCTTTTTTATTAGCTAAAGTAATCAATATGACAGAACAAAACCAAGATAAAAAACAAACTTATAATTTTAATAAACTGCAAAAACGTCTTCGCCGTAATGTTGGCAATGCAATTGCTGATTTTGGCATGATTGAAGAGGGTGATAAAGTAATGGTTTGTCTTTCAGGTGGTAAAGACAGCTATACACTTCTTGATATTTTGTTGAATTTACAACAAAGTGCCCCGATTAAATTTGATATCGTTGCAGTTAATTTAGACCAAAAACAACCAGGTTTTCCTGAGCATGTTTTGCCTGAATATCTGCAAAGTATTGATGTGGATTATAAAATCGTTGAAGAAAATACTTATGGCATTGTAAAAGAGAAAATTCCAGAAGGTAAAACAACTTGCTCTCTCTGCTCTCGCCTACGCCGCGGTATTTTATACCGTACAGCAACCGAACTTGGCGCAACAAAAATTGCACTAGGTCACCATCGTGATGATATGTTGGCCACCCTGTTTCTGAACATGTTCTATGGTGGAAAATTAAAATCGATGCCACCGAAATTAATTTCTGATGACGGCAAGCAAATCGTGATTCGTCCATTGGCTTATTGTAAAGAAAAAGATATTGAAAAATATGCTGTAGCCAAAGAATTTCCAATTATTCCTTGTAATTTATGTGGTTCTCAGCCTAATTTACAACGTCAAGTTGTGAAAGAAATGCTGAATACTTGGGACCGTCAATATCCTGGACGTTTAGAAACCATGTTTAGCGCGATGCAAAATATTACGTTGTCACACTTATGTGACCCTAAACTCTTCGATTTCAAAGGCATTAAACATGGTCAATCACTTGATGGCATTGAAGGGGATACCGCATTTGATGAAGAACGCATCGAACCAATGAAATTTGATGATGAAGATGCGTCTGACTACTCCGATAACGAAATGATCAGCTTTAAAGAAGTGAATTAATATGATTACCGTGCAAGGAAAACAAATCGAAACGGACGCTTTTGGCTATTTACTTAATATTGCTGATTGGAATGAAGATGTAGCAAGACACATCGCTCAGCTAGAAGGTGTAGAACTGAACGAAGCTCACTGGGAAGTAATTTATTTTGTGCGTGATTTTTACCAAGAATATAACACCTCCCCTGCAATTCGGATGCTAGTAAAAGCCATGTCAGAAAAATTAGGGGTCGACAAAGGTAATAGCCGCTATTTACAACGACTCTTCCCTGACGGACCAGCTAAGCAAGCAACCAAATAGGAGGGTCTGACAAAACCAGCTAAATGCTTATAAAATAACGTAACCGCACGATAAAGTGCGGTTATTTTTTTACTTAAATTCTAGTCAAATGGATTAATTACGGTTACTCGTTAAGCAAAGAAAATGCCGAGCAAATCTTAAAAGGTTTATCACCTCTTAAGTAGTATTTTCATTTGAAGCATTTATCGTTATAATGTACGTTCTTTTTTAACTCAAACATAAGGAAATACTTGATGAAAATTAGTGCAAGAAACCAACTTAAAGGTACTGTAAAATCAATCGAAACTGGTTCTGTGAACGCAATCGTACACATTGATATCGGTAACGGTAACGTAATTTCTTCTACCATCTCTATCGATGCAGTAAAAGAATTAGGTTTAGCAGTTGGTAAAGAAGCATATGCGATTATCAAAGCAACTTCTGTAATGGTTGGTGTTGAATAATCTCAACTGAACTGTTCAGAATTCTCTATAACCGCGCTTTAAAGTGCGGTTATTTTTTTGTCTTTTTTCTCCCAATTCTCTTCATACTCTCCTCAAAATGCATTTTATCCTTAACTAAAATGAAATAATCTTTATGCAACCTTTTCATTTATTGACTATTGATTAATTATTTAGTATAATATTCAGATATTATCAATTTCTAGTTAATAATCTAATTTCAGATTATTCTGTTAAACTTAGGAGAGAAAATGACAAATCAACGTTTTATTACCATTTTAGGCTATATCGCAACATTTACTTCAGTTTGTATGTATGTTTCTTACTTGCAACAAATTGGTCTAAATTTATCTGGTCAAAAAGGTGGCTGGTTACAACCTTTTGCTACGACAATCAACTGTAGTTTATGGGTAGCTTATGGCTTGTTGAAAGAAAAACGCGATCTGCCTATTTCATTAGCAAATGCGCCTGGTGTCGTACTTGGTTTGATTACTTTCGTTACCGCCTTATAACACTATAAAACCTCATACAAAAAAGACCGCACTTTTTAGAAATCTTAAAGTGCGGTCTTTTTATTTATTAATTTAATTCATTTAAAACCTGAAAATTATGAAGTTGTGTAATTTAAAATTCTATTGCATTCTATATTTGAACAGACGTTTAGACGTCTAAACCAAACAAAACAATAGAAGGATTAATTATGACAACATTTCATTTGGCTGGATTTCCGCGTGTAGGCGCAAAGCGTGAACTTAAATTTGCTCAAGAGCGTTACTGGCGTGGCGAAATTGTGGAAGCAGATTTATTAGATATTGCAAAAAGATTACGTGAACTTAACTGGCAACACCAAGCCAAGGCAAATGCCGATTTTGTCGCGGTGGCTGATTTCACACTTTACGATCACATTTTAGATTTACAAGTAGCAACAGGTGCAATTCCTGCTCGCTTTGGTTTCGATAGCCAAAACTTAACACTCGATCAATATTTCCAGTTGGCGCGTGGCAATAAAACCCAATTTGCGATTGAAATGACAAAATGGTTCGATACCAACTACCATTATCTTGTACCAGAATTCCATAAAGAAACACAATTTAAAGCAAATCCAACACATTATGTGACACAAATTCGTGAAGCTAAAGCGCTTGGATATCAAGTGAAACCAACAATCGTTGGTCCACTCACCTTCCTTTGGTTAGGTAAAGAAAAAGGTGCGACATTTAATCGCTTTGATTTATTAGCACAACTCGTGCCGGTTTATGTTGAAATCTTAAATGCATTAGCTACAGAAGGTGTGGAATACATTCAAATTGATGAACCTGCTCTCACCTTAGATTTACCGGCAGAATGGATTGCGACTTATAAAGCGGTTTACGCCACTTTTGCTGAACAAGTGAAAGCGAAATTATTGCTTGCGACTTATTTTGGTTCTGTGGCAGAGCATGCTGATTTGTTAAAAGCCTTACCTGTTGCAGGTTTACATATTGATTTAGTACGTGCACCTGAACAGCTTGCTACCTTTGCGGATTATGACAAAATCTTATCTGTAGGCATCATTGATGGCCGTAATATTTGGCGTGCAAACTTGAATCAAGTGTTAGATGTGGTTGAACCATTAAAAGCGAAATTAGGTGATCGTTTGTGGATTGCGCCAAGCTGCTCTCTCCTCCATACACCTTATGATTTAGAGGTTGAAACGCAACTCCAAGCCAATAAGCCTGAACTCTATCAATGGTTGGCTTTCACGTTACAAAAAATTCAAGAATTACGTATTATTAAGACCGCACTAGAACAAGGTCGTGAAGCCGTTCAAGCCGAATTAGCTGCATCTCAAGCCGCTGCGGATGCACGTAAAAACTCGCGTGAAATTCACCGCACTTGCGTGGCAGAACGCTTAGCAAATCTACCGAAAAATGCCGACCAACGTAAATCGCCATTTGCGGAACGCATTAAATTACAAAATGCATGGTTAAATTTACCACTTCTGCCAACCACGAATATTGGTTCTTTCCCACAAACGACAGCCATTCGTCATGCTCGTGCAGCCTTCAAAAAAGGTGAACTCAGCTTATCTGATTATGAAGCTGCTATGAAAAAAGAAATTGAATTTGTTGTACGTGAGCAAGAAAAATTAGACTTAGATGTATTGGTACATGGCGAAGCAGAACGTAACGACATGGTGGAATATTTCGGCGAACTACTTGATGGTTTTGCTTTCACCAAATTCGGTTGGGTACAAAGTTATGGTTCACGTTGTGTAAAACCACCAGTGATTTATGGTGATGTCACTCGCCCAGAACCCATGACGGTACGTTGGTCACAATATGCTCAAAGCCTAACAAATAAAGTAATGAAAGGCATGCTGACAGGTCCGGTGACGATCTTACAATGGTCTTTCGTGCGTAACGATATTTCTCGTGAAATAGTCTGCAAACAAATTGCGGTAGCGCTTTCTGATGAAGTATTAGATTTAGAAAAAGCAGGTATCAAAGTGATTCAAATTGATGAGCCGGCTATTCGTGAAGGTTTACCGTTAAAACGTGCAGATTGGGATGCGTATTTGAAATGGGCAGGCGAAGCCTTCCGTTTAAGTTCAATGGGTTGCCAAGATGATACCCAAATTCATACGCACATGTGTTATTCCGAATTTAACGACATTCTACCCGCTATTGCAGCCTTAGATGCCGATGTCATCACTATCGAAACCTCGCGTTCTGACATGGAATTACTCACCGCATTTGGTGATTTCAAATACCCGAATGATATTGGTCCTGGCGTATATGACATTCATAGTCCACGTGTACCTGCGGCTGAAGAAATTGAACATCTTCTTCGCAAAGCATTACAAGTGGTGCCGAAAGAACGTTTATGGGTAAACCCAGACTGTGGTTTGAAAACACGTGGTTGGCCAGAAACAATTGCAGCATTAAAAGTGATGGTTGATGTCACGAAAAAATTACGTGCTGAATTAGCATAAAATCAGTAAAAAGAAAGGCGAACATGAGAGATTATCTCTGTTCGCCCTTTCTTTTAGTCCAAAAACCAATTCATTTTTGACCGCACTTACAAGCTAATATATTCCATTTTCATCTTGCAGAGACTCTTCAATAACTGCTCTGCCATCTTGCGGTGACTTAAACGCAACGGTTTCTCTGCAAATACCACTCGCTCAATTTTTGATACATCCAATTGATTTAAGTAAGCAAAATTAATTGCTGTTTGCATAGCCGGTAAGCTTGGGTTAAATGCTGCATTTTCTGCATATCGACCACAAATCATTTCCCCATTTTTAAATAAAATGCCAACACCATGAGGGCTTTTAGAATAAGGTGAATGTGCTCGGTTTGCCCCTAAAATCGCTTTATTTGCCACTTCATCTTCTGTCGTCAAAGTGAAACCTTGTTCTTCTTTGTTTAATAGAAGCAAATCAACACCTAAATCTTTCGGGCCGAAGCTATCGGGTAAATATTGAGGAAGTGGATTATTTTGGCTGTGTGGTAAATGAATTTTTAAATCTTGTGCTTGATAAAGCTCATTCATAAATTGACGGCAGTGACCACAAGGCGTGTAATTCACCACGATATCCGTGATGCGAGGTTCATTGCGTAACCATGCATGGCTAATCGCACTTTGTTCAGCATGGATGGTTTGAGCCATACTACTACCCTTAAATTCTTGATTCGCACCAAAGTAAAAATCACCACTTTCACCAATCGCAATCGCTCCAACATGAAATTCTGAAATGGGTGTATGGCTATAACAAGCCGCTACAGGCAAAAGCGTCAAACCTAATTGAACAGGCGTAAGCTTAAATTCATCACAAATTGACCGCACTTTTTCAGCAGGTAAAAAACCTTTCCATTCTTGTTCTTCTAACGCAGAAAGAATTGCATTTGAAAGTGGCGAATCGGTTAATGCTTGTTGAATTTTTTGTTGCATATTAAATCTCCTTATTTTTATATGCCCATTCTACGCTATTTGGAGGAACTCCACCGCAAAATGATCACATAATGCAAATATGCTTAATCATTAATTATCTTTTATAAACTCAGGCGAAATGTAATCTGATAACCAGACTTTTTCATTGCCAATATAAAATTTGGCACCCTTAGATTGTGCTAGTTCTGTATCAATTATCAGAAGAATTGTCCCTCCTTTTTTTCTATTTCCAACCAACGTTGCTGTCTCAACATCCTCGGATAAATGTACATATTGACGAGACATCGGCTTCAATCCATTTGATTTAATATCATCTAAATAATTTATACTTGTCCCATGGTATAAATACTTTGGTGGATAACCAATTTCTTTAGAAATTTTCATTGGAATTGAATGCCCGTAGAAAGCTCTTATTTTTCCATTTTTAATCTCATGTCTTTTCTTTTCCGATAAGTCGATCATTTTAACTAAATCGTCTTCGATTAACGTATTCCATTTTTCATCACTATTTCTAAATGATGAAATTAATTGTTCAACAGAAACCCAACCTTCTGAATCCAGTTCTAATTCATATTCCCATGGGGCATGGCGAAGCGCATAGGAAACTTCTTTACTTAAATTTAAATAGTCCATTTTAATATTCTTTTGCTCTTTTGATTTCTTCCGCTAACCACTCATCAAAATCCTTACATTCATATTTATTGGCTTCATTACCAAGATCGTGAACATAAACTCTCGGATTTCCAGAGTAATCCGTTAATTTGAAACAAGCAGCCCAATCCCCATCTCTAGCAAATG
>CBCSVJ010000002.1:0-18747 GCA_965143545.1 uncultured Haemophilus sp.
TGTGATTAAATCAGCTAAGCGATAATTACCCGCTTCAACTTGGTCATAATGATCTAATAATTCAGTTAACGCTTCTGGGTATGCAGCAATTGCTGTCTGAACTTCATCAATCCCTTCTTCAATACGTTTTGCAATGCTGATTTCATCTTCACGGGTAAGAAGATCAACGGTACCCATTTCACGCATATACATACGCACAGGATCGGTTGTACGACCGATTTCAGATTCCACATTGGATAAAATCTGCGTTGCTTCTTCCACTGCATCTTCATCCGGAATCGTGTCATTCAACATCATTTCGTCACTTTCCGGCGCTTCATCCAGAACCGGAATACCCGCATCATGCTGTAAAGTTTGCAACAACTTATCGTAATATTCTGGATCGATCAAATCTTCCGGAAGTAAGTCATTAATCTCCGCATAGGTTAAATAACCTTGCGTACGACCCAATTCCATAAGCTGTTCAATTTGTTCTGAATATTGCTCTGCGGTAGATTGTTGATTTTGTTCCATTTTTATTCCCGTTTTGCGTTATTTTTGGAAGATAAAAGCCCTTGTTTTGAACAGGAGATTTTACCATTGTTATGACGGATTAACTAACTGTTTTTTCTGCTCTTCTTT
Organism: uncultured Haemophilus sp.; assembly: GCA_965143545.1. Classification (GTDB taxonomy): domain Bacteria; phylum Pseudomonadota; class Gammaproteobacteria; order Enterobacterales; family Pasteurellaceae; genus Haemophilus_D. The sequence continues at coordinate 622 of CBCSVJ010000002.1, forward strand.
TCCCTTGAGCAAATTCACTAAAATTGCTCGCTCTTGATCAGTTAAGCCTTCCGCCCTTTCTTTTGCAATCAGCATTTCAATATCTCGTTCAATTGCTTGAATATTCAATCGACGATAGTTTTGAGAGAATGCATTAATGATTTCTAAGTCGTCTAATAGATGATCCCAAGACGCCAATATTTCAAGGGGCTTGCTGAATTCTGTATCGCGAAAATATTCTAAGATTTGTCCTGTTGTAATGCCCTCTCGCTCACGGCAAAGTGCGGTCAATTTTTCGAGTAATTCGTAACCCGCTTCATGCTTTAAGGCTTGCAACCCCACATCCGAAATACGATTCACCAATTGTGAATTCTGTAATAACAGCGAAATCACCACACGCATTGGCGTTTTCTTAATGGTTTTTTGTGGCGTTTTAGGTTTTGGTTCAGCTTTGTCTATTTGATTTGGAATTAAGCTTTCAAGCTGCGATTGATCAAAGATCCCAAGCTTTTGCGCCAACATATTGCGTAATGACAAGCGCAACATATCACCAGGAATTTGACGAATTAAAGGCGCCGCGAGTGCCACTAATTTGCCTCGTCCTTCTTGCGTCGAGAAATCTACTTGTGGACTTAAATGCGCGAATAAGAATTCTGTGAGAGACTGAGCTTGATCAATATATTCTTCAAACTTTTCTTTACCATATTGACGAATATAAGTATCCGGATCTTCTCCATCTGGCAGGAAAATAAACTTAATTTGTCGTCCATCCTCCAGATAAGGCAAGGCGTTTTCAAGTGCACGCCAAGCAGCATCACGCCCTGCTCTATCGCCATCGTAGCAGCAAATGACTTGCTCTGTTGAACGGAACAATAATTGAATTTGTTCCGAGGTCGTCGATGTACCAAGAGAAGCCACTGCATAATTCACACCAAATTGCGCTAATGCCACCACGTCCATGTAGCCTTCAACCACCAGTAATTTTTCTGGCTCATCATTGATTTGTAAGGCTTCATACAAGCCATAAAGTTCATTACCTTTATGGTATGTAATGGTTTCGGGGGAGTTCAAATACTTAGGTTTTTCATCCGTTAAAACACGTCCACCAAAGGCGACCGTACGACCACGTTTATCTCGAATCGGAAACATGATGCGATTACGGAATTTATCGTACACATTTCCACGATCGTTGCGAGAAAGCATACCTAAATCAAACAGCTTTTTCTGTTCTTCTCGATTTTTGCCGAATTGACGTAACACCGTATCCATCGCATTGGGTACATAACCAATTTGAAAACGAGCAATAATTTCTGGCGATAAACCACGTTGCTGAAGATAGCTTTGAGCCGGAATATTTAGTGGGAGTTGCGCTTGATAAAACGACGCAATCTCTTGCATCAAATCGTATAAATTACGTTTTGTCTGATAACTCACATCCGGTTTATTGCCGAATTGATTTGGGCGTTTTTCATAAGGCACTTCAATTCCTGCCGAAGCAGCAAGTTCTTCAACGGCTTCAACAAATTCTAATTTGTCATAATCCATTAAAAATGAAATCGCATTGCCTTTCGCACCACAACCAAAGCAATAATAGAATTGTTTTTTTTCACTTACTGTGAAGGAGGGTGTTTTTTCGTGATGAAACGGACAGCAAGCTTGATAATCTCGTCCCGCTTTTTTGAGTTTCACGCGTGCATTAATCACATCGACAATATTCGATTTTGTGAGCAGATCATCAATAAACTGGCGTGGAATTGAGCCTTTCATTGCCTTGCCTCCTTGAATACGATGCGAAAGTGCGGTTGATTTTGCGTGACTTTTTTTTCGATGAGTTTAAAGCAACAAAACCGTGATACCCAAAAGGTTTCACGGTTTGTCTTAACTCGAGTTAGAAAATACTACAAATTAGTATAAACGGGTATTGCGCGCGTTTTCGCGAGCGTTACGTTTAGCGTGACGTTTAGCAAGTGTTGCTTTTTCACGTTTACGGATTGTAGTTGGTTTTTCATAGAATTCACGAGCGCGAACTTCTGCTAAAATACCAGCTTTTTCGCAAGAGCGTTTGAAACGACGTAAAGCTACGTCGAATGATTCGTTTTCACGTACTTTAATTACAGGCATAAGCCAATCACCTCAATGAGTTTAATTTAATTGCAATTTTAAATTTTTATTACTGCCGAATGAACGGCAAATTCAATAAAGGACGCAATTCTAATCGATCTTCCCTGCAAAAGCAAAGGAAAGATCGCCTATTTGCTGAAAATTTGGCGTTTGAACTGGTTTAAGCGGGCTAAACAAGGTAAAATCTTTGCCAATTTTTTTAATAAAATGAGAATAAAATGCGTATTTTAGGAATCGAAACCTCCTGTGATGAAACAGGTGTCGCGATTTATGATGAAGATAAGGGCTTAATTGCCAATCAGCTCTACACGCAAATTGCCTTGCATGCGGATTACGGCGGAGTGGTGCCAGAGCTGGCTTCCCGCGATCACATTCGCAAAACGGCGCCATTAATTAAAGCCGCATTAGAAGAAGCCAATTTAACCGCTGATCAAATTGATGGCATCGCTTATACAAGCGGTCCGGGTTTAGTGGGGGCATTATTAGTGGGCGCAACGATCGCGCGTTCACTGGCTTATGCCTGGAATGTGCCCGCTATTGGCGTACATCACATGGAAGGTCATCTACTTGCTCCAATGCTTGATGAAAACCGACCTCACTTTCCGTTTATTGCTCTCTTAGTTTCAGGTGGACACACACAGTTAGTGCGCGTTGATGGCGTAGGGAAATATGAAGTCATTGGCGAATCCATTGATGATGCGGCAGGCGAGGCCTTTGATAAAACTGCGAAATTATTAGGGTTAGATTATCCTGGCGGTGCAGCACTTTCACGTTTAGCCGAAAAAGGATCAAAAGATCGCTTTGTGTTCCCTCGCCCAATGACGGATCGCCCTGGCCTTGATTTTAGCTTTTCAGGTTTAAAAACCTCAGCAGCAAACACCATTAATCAGGCGTTCAAACAAGAAAATGAATTAACCGAACAAACCAAAGCTGATATTGCCTTTGCCTTCCAAGATTCTGTCGTGGATACACTTGCAATTAAATGCAAACGTGCCTTAAAAGAAACCGGTTATAAGCGTTTAGTCATTGCTGGCGGCGTGAGTGCAAACAAAAAATTACGTGAAACCCTTGGCACTATGATGAAAAATCTTGGCGGTGAAGTGTTTTATCCTCAACCTCAATTTTGTACCGATAACGGCGCCATGATTGCCTATACGGGCTTTTTACGTTTAAAACAAGGTCAGCACAGCGATCTCGCCATTGATGTCAAACCTCGTTGGGCAATGGCCGAACTCCCTGCAATTTAAGGAAAAAATATGGAAAATATGATTAAAGTAAGAGCCATGCGTGCAGCCGGTATCGCTTGTTTTTTGATGCTCGCGATTATTGGTGCATGGATTTTTACCACGCCAAGCAGTGATATTGTTGACGCTCTTGCTGAAGCAGGAAAAATGGTAGGAGGCGGTGCCACTTACGGGACCTTTATGTTAGCTGCCTGTCCACCTGTTGCAGGATTCATCGCCTATTATTTCTGGAAATGGGTGATTAAATAATGGCAAAACTCTATTTTTACTACTCGACGATGAATGCGGGCAAATCAACTACTTTACTGCAGTCTTCCTATAACTATCGTGAACGCAATATGAACACCATGGTTTATACGGCAGCGATTGATGACCGCTTTGGTGTCGGCAAAGTCACATCGCGTATTGGTATTCACGAAGAGGCGAATTTATTTACATCGACAACGGACCTCTTTACTGAAGTGAGTCAACGTTTACAACAAGAAGAAATTCATTGTGTTTTGGTTGATGAAGCTCAGTTTTTAACGAAACAACAAGTGTATCAATTAAGTGATGTTGTGGATAAACTGAAAATTCCAGTGCTTTGCTATGGCTTGCGTACCGACTTCCAAGCAGAGCTATTTGAAGGCAGTAAGTATTTACTTGCTTGGGCAGATCAACTAGAAGAATTAAAAACAATCTGTTATTGTGGGCGTAAAGCCAATTTCGTTTTACGTTTAAATGAACAAGGTGAAGTCATTAAGGAAGGGGAACAAATCCAAATCGGTGGAAATGACTCTTATCTTTCGGTTTGCCGCTATCATTACAAAGAAAAGTGCGGTCAGCTTTAACCTCATTTTTCAATTTATACTCGGAGGACAATTTTATGCTAAAGAACAAAACATTCGGCAGTGCCTTAATCATTGCAGGCACGACCATCGGAGCCGGGATGCTCGCGATGCCATTAACCTCTGCCGGAATTGGTTTTGGTTACACCGTTTTATTATTAGTCGGCTTATGGGCGCTTTTAGTTTACAGCGGTTTACTTTTTGTTGAAGTGTATCAAACAGCCGATCGCCTGAATGATGGCGTAGCCACTCTCGCTGAAAAATACTTTGGTATCACTGGGCGTGTCTTAGCGACTTTTAGCTTGCTCATTTTACTTTATGCCCTTTCTGCGGCCTATATCACTGGTGGTGGGTCATTATTATCGGGTTTACCAACCGCTTTTGGCTTTGAAAGTCTTTCCTCCGAACTTTCAATCATTTTATTTACCGTCGTACTCGGTGCCTTTGTAGTTGTAGGTACAAGAGGGGTTGATGGTGCCACTCGTATTCTGTTCATCGGTAAATTAATTGCCTTTGCTTTCGTGTTATTCATGATGTTACCAAAAGTGTCTGTCGATAACCTGATGGCCTTGCCTTTAGATTATGCTTTCGTGATCTCTGCAGCACCAATTTTCTTTACCTCTTTTGGCTTCCACATCATCATGGGTAGCGTGAATAGCTATTTAGATGGTAGTGTCACTCAATTCCGTAAAGCCATTTTAATCGGTACAGCCATTCCTCTTGTGGCTTATTTAGTCTGGCAATTAGCGACTCACGGTGTATTAAGCCAAAATGAATTCGTGCAAGTACTCCAAGCGGATCCAACCCTTAACGGCTTAGTCAATGCAACGCGTCAAATCACGAACTCCCACATCATGGGCGAAATCGTGCGCGTGTTCTCTGCACTTGCATTGATCACTTCTTTCCTTGGTGTGATGCTAGGCGTGTTTGAAGGTTTAGGTGATTTATTCAAACGTTACAAATTGCCACACAACCGTTTAACACTTACCGTTGCAGCCTTTACTCCACCACTTGCATTTGCCTTGTATTATCCTGAAGGCTTTATCGCTGCATTAAGCTATGCGGGTTTACTCTGTGCGTTCTATTGCTTAATTCTACCTATCGGTCTCGCATGGAAAACACGTCAAGCGAATCCAAATCTGCCTTATCGTGTAATCGGTGGTAATGTGACTTTAGTGATTGCATTAGTTATTGGTGTAGCGATTATGATCGTGCCATTCTTAATTCAAGCAGGCTATTTACCTGCAGTAGCAGGCTAAAGTGCGGTAGATTTCCAGGGCATTTTTCTCATAAAAGTAGGGCTTAAACGCCCTATTTTTTTATTTTCAAAAAATTTTCATTTTTTTTACCTCTCTTAATCTTTCCTTAAGATTCTCTTGTTTAAATACACTCATCGAAAGGCAAACAATCCAATCGATAAATAAATCTGAAAAATGTTAATCACTTAAGAAAAGATTAAGATTTGAATGATTTAATACATCTGAAAGCAAAGCTTTCAACTTACTTTATGATTATCTTATTTAGGAGAACAAACTATGAAAAAATTACTTACTGTTGCAGCTATCGCATTATCTTCTGTTGCCGTATATAACACCGCAATAGCACAAGGATTTAATGATGGTCACAAGCACAACACCCAACAAGGTTTTGTCGATGAAAGTGTTATTGTAAAAACCGTTGATGATGCATTAAATGCCAATGATGAGACTCCAGTTCGTTTAGACGGACAAATTGTAAAACAAATTGGTAAAAAGGATTTCTTATTTAAAGACGCAAGTGGAAAAGAAATTCAAATTGAAGTCAGCAAAAAAGCATGGAATGGTGAAACGATAGCACCTCAAGATAACATTCAAATTATCGGTAAAGTCGATAAAGAATGGAATAAAACAGAAGTGGATGTGAAACAAATCATCAAAAAATAAGTAACAAAATGACCGCACTTTTCTTAAGTGCGGTTAAAAATCCCAAAGGAGAAGAAAATGGAAAACGTACAAACAATGTCAGATCTTATGCAGCAAATTCAACAACGAATTGATTCAATAAAAGCCTCTGCCATGCAGCAACAAACAGAAATGAAACAGTCATTAAATGAATGTATTGAGCAAAGTGAAGCCATTCAAAATCAATTAGTTCAAAGCCAACAGCAATTAACATCACAATTGGAATACGGCACGGCAGTATTAATTGAACTGGAACAAGGGTTACAGCTAGATTTCAGTACAGAAATCGCCGAATTTGAACAGTTGTGTCAAAATGAAACCGCCGATACGACAGAATTAACGCAACGATTGGAACAGCATGTACAGGAAAAAATCACGTTCCAATTAAACGAATTAAAAGCCAAAACAGGTATAGCCTTACAAGAGATTGGTCAGGTGACACTCCATATTAAGCAGTTATTTGGGGCAGAAAAAAGTGCTAAAGTGAAAGGGTTGGCAAAATTAAAACAACGTTTATATAAACGTTTTGGTAAACAGATTATTGCTTCAAAAGAATGCTTGGCAAAACAACTGGAACGCGGAGCCAGTAAATTAAGAGCTTAAAATGTCCGCTATCGTTTATTAAGAAGAAAAGTTAAACCGCACTTAATCTTGAGATGAGATGAAGTGCGGTCATTTTTTTAGTTTTTTTCGATTGAGACGGTTAAATCTGAGCCAAAAATTCTTCTTCCGTTAGAACGGTAACACCTAATTCTTGTGCTTTTGTGAGCTTAGAACCCGCCGCATCACCGGCAATCACAAAATCTGTTTTTGCTGAAACCGAGCCGCTCACTTTCGCGCCCATGTCTTGTAATAACGCTTTAGCCTCATTACGCCCCATTTGAGTTAAGGTTCCGGTTAATACAACCGTTTTGCCTTTGAAGCGGTTTTCTGTCACTTCTTTGGTTTCCACGGTTTCCCAATGTACGCCTTGAGCGATTAAATCGTTCACCACGGCGACATTATGTGGTTCATGCCAAAACGCCAAAATACGATTTGCTACCACCTCACCCACATCAGGCACTTGCTGTAAGGCTTCTAAATCAGCATTTTGCAAGGCTTCCAGAGTTTTAAAATGATTCGCTAAATTCAATGCCGTTGCTTCACCCACTTCACGAATTCCTAAGGCGAAAATAAAGCGTGCTAATGTCGTATGTTTCGCTTTTTCAAGGCTCGTTAAGGCATTTTCAGCAGATTTTGCGCCCATTCTTTCTAAACGAGTCAATGTGGTTAAATCTAACTTGAATAAATCGGCTGGCGTATGAATTAATTCACGATCCACCAACTGCTCGATTAATTTGCCCCCTACGCCATCAATATCCATGGCCTTGCGAGAAACGAAATGTTTAAGCGCTTCTTTACGCTGTGCGGCACAGAATAAACCGCCCGTACAACGCGCTACCGCTTCGCCTTCAATACGAACAATGGCTGAATCACATACAGGACAAGTCTCAGGGAAAACAATCGGTCTAGCATCCGCTGGGCGACGATCGTGCAACACGCCGATAATTTGTGGGATCACATCCCCTGCACGACGAATCACCACAGTATCACCAATAGCAATATCCAAGCGTTCAATTTCATCACCATTATGCAATGTCGCATTACTCACCGTGACACCTGCCACAAATACCGGTTCTAATTTAGCCACTGGAGTAATTGCCCCTGTTCTGCCCACTTGGAATTCCACGTCATTTAAACGAGTTAATTCTTCTTGCGCAGGGAATTTATAAGCAATCGCCCAACGCGGCGCCTTGGAGATAAAACCTAATTTCTCTTGTAACGCAATATCATTGATTTTCAATACAGTTCCATCAATATCGTAGCCAAGAGAGCTGCGTTTATTTTGAATATCACGATAAAAATCCAACACCTCATTGGTGCCATTACATAAACGGATTTCTGGATTCACTGGAATGCCAATAGACTTCAACCATTGCAAACGATCATAATGCGTATTCGGCAAATCTACCCCTTCCGCAATACCAATACCATAAGCATTCAATACCAATGGGCGCTTACTCGTAATTTTGGGATCAAGCTGGCGCAACGATCCCGCCGCTGCATTACGCGGGTTAGCAAAGGTTTTCTCACCTTTCTCTAAAGCGTGCTGATTTAAACGCGCAAAGCCTTCATGCGGCATAAACACTTCACCACGCACTTCTAAACGAGCGGGAGGATTGTCCATTAAAAGCTGCAAGGGAATATTTCGAATCGTGCGAATATTGGCAGTAATATCTTCCCCCGTTGTCCCATCACCACGCGTTGCCGCTTGAGTCAGCACACCATTCACATACAAAATACTCACGGCTAAACCATCTAATTTCGGTTCACAGCAGAAAGTAAGGGGGTCAGGCAAACGAATAAGACGATCTTCAATACGTTTTACGAATGCATAAAATTCCTCGTCTGAGAAAGCATTATCCAAAGAAAGCATTGGAATTTCATGACGAATTTGTGCAAAGCCAGAAAGCGGTTTGGCGCCCACTCGTTGAGTAGGTGAATCTGCCGTAATGAGTTCCGGATGAGTGGTTTCTAAGGCTTTAAGTTGGTGAAATAAACGGTCATATTCTGCATCAGGAATAGTTGGATTATCCAACACGTGATATTCATATTCATAACGACGAAGATCCTGACGTAATGTATCAATTTGTTGCTGAAGGCTCATAATGTTCTCTAACGGTTTACTCATTGAATTAAAATGGGCGAACCATCGGCTCGCCCAAAGTGCGGTTATTTTTTCGTGCGTTTTATGCGATGCGAGATAAATAATCTTGCTCAGCTACATCATCAAAAATCTCTTGCTGATCAGTCAGCACCACACCACCTAAATCTTCTGCGATGGTTTTCGCTGCGCGAATCATCATACGTAAGTTAGCCAAATTATTACCTGGTGATGGCAACTGCATAAAGAGTACTACGCCCATAGTTGAAAACTCAGCCATATTGTAATAATCAAACGTACCTGGTTGTTCAATGTTTGCCACACTAAATAACACCGGGCTTGCCACACTTAAATCAAAGTGGCGGTGATACATTTGACGCTCACCAAAAATAAAACCGAGATTTTCTAAAGATTGGGATAATTGTGGACCATAGAATTCACGATTTTGATTTGAAATCACATAAAGTTGAACAAAACCCGTGGTTTGTTTTGGTTTTTCAACCTCTACCGGTTCGTGGTAGTTAAAATGCACGTTCTCATGAACAGGTTCTTGAGTTGGATTTAATGACATCTCGGCTAACTGCTCACGTAATTCAGGCGAAGAAGAATTCACACCGTCAAAATCATTGCTTTGTGCTTCTAGTTCTTCGATTGTCATTTCTGCTACACTTGGTTTCGGCTGTACATTCGTTTCAGGATAAACCACTGGCTCAGTTTTTGGCGCAGGAGCAGGTTGCGTTGTATTCATCTCATAAACCGGCTGATTTGGTAAGGAGATTTTAATATCGTCCACGCTTTTTTCTATTTGACGCGCATCCACTTGAACGCGCTGCTCATCAAAATTAAATTGCTGTTGGCTTGTCGCCTGTGGTGCCACTTTAGGTTGAACATGTTGTTGTACAGGCTGCGCCGCTTGAGCACGATGTGTTAAACGAATATCCGCATTAGGATCAGCAGCTTGCGAAAAAGGATTGACCTCACCGTTTTTAGAAGTGCGGTTAAATGTGTTCGCGCTTTTAAAATATTTTGATTTCTCACGGCGATTTGACCATAATCCGTGTACCACTAAGGCAATTAAAGCAATTACCCCTAAAATAATCAAAATGGTATTTAAGTCCATTCTTGTTGCTCCTTAACGCAATGATTTTTGCTAATCCTATCACATTTCCACAGGTGAAAAAATAGGAAAGCAAACAAGAGATTAAAAGGGATGAGATGGAATTTTTCTCAAAAAATATTGTCTTTCTGTGACATTTTGTATTTTTTACTTTTCAATTTAAAGGAACAATGATGATCGATCAAAATGAAATAAAATCTGCTTTCAATCATTTCGTAATGGGTTGGCATTTTATTACGCAAAAAGGCCTACGCCGTTTTGTGATTATGCCAATTTTACTTAACGTCGTTCTACTTACAGGCTTATTTTGGCTATTCGTTTCACAAATCTCCACGATGATTGACTGGGTGATGAGCTTTATTCCAGATTGGCTAAGCTTTTTAAGCGTGATTTTGCTTGTGTTGTCTATTGGCTCAATTCTCTTATTTTTCTATTTTGCCTTTACAACGCTTTCAGGCTTTATTGCCGCGCCGTTTAATGGATTATTAGCAGAAAAAGTCGAAAAAATGCTAACTGGTGAAGCTGTTAATGATGATGGTTTTGCCGAAATTATGAAAGATGTGCCACGTATGCTAAATCGTGAATGGCAAAAACTATGGTACAGCTTACCGAAATTTGTAGGCTTGTTCTTATTAAGTTTTATCCCTGTTATCGGACAAACCATTATTCCTGTGCTGACATTCTTATTTACCTGTTGGATGATGGCAATTCAATATTGTGACTATCCGTTTGATAACCACAAGATTTCCTTTGGCATCATGAAAAATGCATTAGGCGAAAGACGCACACAAAGCCTGACATTTGGAGCATTAATCACCCTTTGTACCGCATTACCGATTGTGAATTTAGTCGTTATTCCCGTTGCAGTCTGTGGTGCGACCGTAATGTGGGTGGAAAATTATCGCTCACAATTAAAATTTGATATGAATTTTGACCGCACTTCAGGTTCAACACAAATTGTGACACGTTCTAATAGTACGGAAATTAAGCCTTCAGGAAATAACATCGTGAATAAATAGCATTTAGTTATAAAATATAGCTATTAACTATTTTTTTTATATAAAAGCCGGTGTTATAACTACTGCATCAATTAATTCCACAATATAAAAGGACAGTAAAATGACAATTTATGCAGATAACTCATACTCAATCGGTAATACGCCATTAGTTCGTTTAAAACACTTCGGACACAATGGTAACGTTGTCGTAAAAATTGAAGGTCGTAACCCAAGCTTCAGCGTGAAATGCCGTATTGGTGCCAATATGATTTGGCAAGCAGAAAAAGACGGCATTTTAACAGCGGGTAAAGAAATTGTAGATGCAACCAGCGGTAACACCGGTATTGCTTTAGCTTATGTGGCAGCAGCACGCGGTTACAAAATCACCTTAACTATGCCTGAAACCATGAGTCTTGAACGTAAACGTTTATTACGTGGTTTAGGCGTGAATCTTGTACTCACTGAAGGCTCAAAAGGGATGAAAGGTGCGATTGCTAAAGCAGAAGAAATTGTGGCGTCTAACCCAAATCATTATGTGATGCTAAAACAATTTGAAAACCCTGCTAACCCGGACATTCACCGTCAAACTACTGGTGAAGAAATCTGGAAAGATACTGAAGGTAAAGTCGATGTTGTGGTTGCTGGTGTGGGTACCGGTGGTACCATTACCGGTATTTCTCGTGCAATCAAATTAGATCACGGTAAAAAAATTACCTCTGTGGCGGTTGAACCAACAGAATCACCTGTTATTAGCCAAACCCTTGCAGGCCAAGAAGTGAAACCAGGTCCACACAAAATTCAAGGTATCGGTGCGGGCTTCATTCCGAAAAACTTAGATTTATCATTAATTGATCGCGTGGAAACTGTAGATAGCGATACGGCAATTGCGACCGCTCGTCGCTTAATGGCTGAAGAAGGGATTCTTGCAGGTATTTCTTCAGGTGCTGCAGTGGCAGCGGCTGACCGCTTAGCAAAACTACCTGAATTCCAAGATAAGTTAATCGTCGCGATCTTACCTTCTGCATCAGAACGTTATTTAAGTACGGCGTTATTCGAAGGTATTGAAGCTTAATCTATTGATTGAATTCATTTTATCTAAGGTCTGTTTTCACAGACCTTTTTTGTTTATTAATTAAACAAATTTTATTTGATATAACTAAAGGAAATAATTCATAAATAAATAATACTTTTCTTTTCTTTTTCGCTTCTTATAATTCATTTCACTTTCGTTATTTATCTAAAAAAGGAATGCTTATGAAAAAATCATTTTTTAGCACCGCACTTTTAGCGGCAGGATTAGCCCTTTCTACTTTTGCTAACGCCGGTGAAATTGCTGATCGCGTTGAACAAACTAAAACCTTATTAGTCGGTACTGAGGGTACTTACGCACCATTTACTTTCCACGATAAAGATGGCAAGTTAACAGGTTTCGATGTGGAAATTATCGAAAAAGTTGCGCAAAAATTAGGTTGGAAAGTCGAATTTAAAGAAACCGCTTGGGACGGCATGTATGCAGGTTTGAACGCAAAACGCTTTGATGTTATTGCGAACCAAACCAATCCAAGCCCAGAACGTTTAAAAAAATATGATTACAGTGCACCTTATAACTACTCTGCTGGCGTAATCGTGACGAAAGCTGATAACGATAGCATTAAATCATTCCCTGATTTAAAAGGTAAAAAATCTGCTCAATCTGCAACCAGTAACTGGAGTAAAGACGCACGTGATAATGGTGCAATTATTGTGACCGTTGATAGCTTGGCGCAAAACCTTGAAGCGGTAAAACAAGGTCGTGTTGATGCCACAGTAAACGATAAATTAGCAGTATTAGATTACTTCAAAAAACAACCTAATGCAGGCTTAAAAATTGCTGTAGAAAGTAATAAAAAAATCCCGACCGGTTTTGCTTTCTTGAAAGGTGAAGAACCGCTTATTGCAAAAGTGAACCAAGCACTTGAAGAACTACGCAAAGACGGAACGTTAAAACAACTTTCAATCAAATGGTTTGGCGATGACATTACTCAATAATTGGTTAGCAAGCCTTCCATTTATGACCACAGAACGAGCTGATTATGTAATCAGCTCGTTTTGGCCTATGATGGAAGGGGCAATTTTATATACGATTCCCTTGGCGGTCATTTCCTTCTTTTGTGGTTTATTCATTGCGGTTATCGTGGCTGTGATTTGCACATTACCGCATCCCAATTTAATGACCAAAATTCTGCAGGGCATTTGCCGCACTTATATTTCAATTATTCGTGGCACACCAATGTTGGTGCAGATCTTCATTATTTTCTACGGTTTACCTGAAGTTGGCATCAAACTGGAACCTTTCCCAACTGCAATTATTGCATTCTCCATTAATATTGGTGCTTATGCAGCAGAAACGGTGAGAGCCTCCATTCTTGCTATTCCTAAAGGTCAATGGGAAGCCTCTTATGCGATAGGCATGAATTACACTCAAGCTTTCGTGCGTACCATTATGCCGCAAGCTTTACGTATTTCCGTCCCTTCGCTATCAAACACATTCATTAGCACGGTGAAAGATACTTCTCTTGCTTCACTCGTTTGGATCGCTGAATTATTCCGTGTGGCGCAAAACATCACGGCTGAAAACTATGAGTTTATTTTAATTTATAGTGAAGCAGCTCTCATTTATTGGGTATTCTGTTTTGTGCTGTCGATGGGGCAAACCCGTTTAGAAAAACGCCTTTCTCGCCATTTATAAGGACTGGTTATGTTAAAAGTCACGAATATTCAGAAAAGTTTTAATGGCCACCATGTATTAAAAGGCATTGATTTTGAAATTAATAAAGGTGAAGTGGTTGCTATTCTGGGTCCATCAGGTTCAGGCAAAACCACTTTTTTACGCTGTTTAAATTTACTCGAACGCCCGGAAAAAGGGGTATTAGCATTTACTGATGGAAGCTTAACTATTGATTTCAGCAAAAAGATCAGCAAATCCGATGAACTAAAATTGCGTCGACGTTCCTCAATGGTGTTCCAACAATACAATCTATTTCCCCATCGCACTGCACTCGAAAATGTGATGGAGGGCATGGTGGTTGTGCAAAAACAACCGAAAGAGACTGCACGTGAAAAAGCCTTGGCATTATTGGAAAAAGTTGGTTTAAAAGCAAAAGCGGATTTATATCCCTCTCAACTGTCTGGTGGTCAACAGCAACGTGTCGGGATCGCCCGAGCTTTAGCAGTTAAACCCGATATTATCTTGTTAGATGAGCCCACTTCTGCTCTCGACCCAGAACTTGTCGGTGAAGTATTGCAGGCACTCAAAATGCTCGCACAAGAAGGTTGGACAATGATTATCGTCACCCATGAATTGAATTTTGCCAAAGATGTGGCAGATCGCGTGATTCTTATGGAAAATGGTCAAGTTGTTGAACAAAATACAGCGGCAAACTTCTTCAGCCGCCCTCAACAAGAACGTACAAAGCAGTTCTTATTGCAAGCTAAAATGCCTGCAGGATTAAACGATTATTGTATTTAATCCCAGATTAAACATAAAAAAGAGCGGTCAAAAAACATCATGAATTTTGACCGCTCTTTCTATTCGAATGAATTACATAATGGCGTTGTAGAATACTGCAGCTAAAGCCGCACCGATAAATGGACCTACAACAGGAACCCAACTGTATCCCCAGTCTGCTTTGGCCTTTAATGTGCCACCAAGGAAAAGACCCAAGGTTAAACGTGGACCAAGATCTCGAGCGGGGTTAATCGCATAGCCAGTTGTTCCACCTAAGCTTAAACCTATTGCCCAAACTAAAATCGCTACGGGTAATGCTCCGATAGAGCCTAAACCAATTGGCGTACTTTCTGCTGTGCCAGGTAACGTAATATTTGCTCCTGCAAGGTAGAAAATCACAAAGACAAGTACGAAGGTACCAACAATTTCGTTCACTAAGTTGATTGGATAGTTACGAATTGCTGGTTCAGTACAGAAACAAGCGCGTTTTAAGCCCTCTTCTTCGGTCGCTGCAAAGTGATCTTTATACATAATGTAAACCAACAACGCACCTACCATGCCCCCCACAACTTGTGCTGCGATGTAGCCTGGTACCAGTTCCCAAGCAAATGCGCCTTTCATTGCCACGCCAAGTGTTACCGCAGGATTTAAGTGTGCCCCACTGTAAGGACCTGTCACAACAACGGCCACATACACCGCAAATGCCCACGCGGTAGTAATCACAATCCAACCAGAACTTTGCCCTTTCGTTTTATTTAAACATACGTTAGCCACCACACCGTTACCTAACAGGATTAAGAGTGCCGTGCCAAAAAATTCTGCAAAATAGGCATTCATAAGAGAATCTCCAAATAATGATTAACTTAATGATTTCATTAAAGAAATCTTGCTTTGCAATTCGTTTCGTTGTTTGATCAAATATTGAGATACTCAAAGTGAGTGGCGCCATTATCTAGTTTTAACCAATTAATTCAATAGATGAAATCGATCTATTTTCTAAAAATGCGACAAAGATCACATTATTTTGTGCGTTAACGCAATCGTTTACATATTTTAATAAAAAAATCTGTGATGCTAATCACAAAACCCAACATTGCTTGTTCCAATTAGATTCGAATTCAATTAAGTTAGGTTCGCAATTTGTTCGTTTAAGCTCAAAATTTCTTCATTCATCTAATGAGAGTGCCAAGCGCTCTAAGGAATAGAACCATGACAGACAAAAAATACATCATCGCTTTGGACCAAGGTACCACAAGCTCCCGTGCAGTATTATTAGATCACAATGCGAATGTTGTCGAAATCGCCCAACGTGAATTTACACAAATTTATCCACGCGCAGGCTGGGTGGAACATAATCCAATGGAAATTTGGGCAACACAAAGTTCGACATTAAACGAAGTGGTTGCAAAAGCAGGCATTACCTCAGATGAAATTGCGGCAATTGGTATTACTAACCAACGTGAAACCACCATTGTGTGGGAAAAAGAAACCGGCACACCAGTTTATAATGCGATTGTGTGGCAATGTCGTCGTACTGCAGATATTACAGACAAACTTAAAGCGGATGGTCATGAAGACTATATCCGCAACACCACAGGTTTAGTGGTGGACCCATACTTCTCCGGTACAAAAGTGAAATGGATTTTGGACAATGTAGAAGGCGCGCGCGAAAAAGCGGAACGTGGCGAGCTTTTATTCGGTACCGTAGATACCTGGCTTGTATGGAAATTAACCCAAGGTCGTGTACATGTGACTGACTACACCAACGCATCCCGTACCATGTTATTTAACATCCATACGAAAAAATGGGATGACAAAATGTTGGAATTATTAAATATTCCACGCTCTATGTTGCCTGAAGTGCGTAATTCTTCCGAAGTGTATGGCCAAACCAACATCGGGGGTAAAGGCGGCGTGCGTATTCCTGTTGCAGGTATCGCAGGTGACCAACAAGCGGCACTTTACGGCCATCTTTGCACACGCGCAGGTCAAGCGAAAAATACCTATGGTACAGGCTGCTTTATGTTACTTCACACCGGTGATAAAGCCATTACCTCTAAAAATGGCCTATTAACCACCATCGCGTGTAACGCCAAAGGTGAACCTGAATACGCGCTTGAAGGTTCGGTATTTATCGCTGGTGCTTCAATCCAATGGTTACGTGATGAACTCAAAATCGTACATGACAGCCACGACTCCGAATACTTTGCACAAAAAGTTCCTGACAGCAACGGGGTATATGTCGTACCAGCCTTCACTGGTTTAGGCGCACCATATTGGGATCCGTATGCACGCGGTGCGATTTTTGGTCTTTCTCGTGGTTCTAACCGCAACCATATTGTACGCGCAACCCTTGAATCTATCGCTTACCAAACTCGTGACGTATTAGAAGCAATGCAATCTGACTCTGACCAACGCTTACAATATTTACGTGTTGATGGCGGCGCAACCAACAATAACTTCTTAATGCAATTCCAAGCGGATATTTTGGATGTGAACGTAGAGCGTCCAGTGGTGAAAGAAGTAACCGCACTTGGTGCGGCTTATCTTGCCGGTCTTGCTGTTGGTTTCTGGAAAGATTTGGACGAACTTCACGACAAAGCACGTGTAGAACGTACCTTCACACCAGATAACGATGAAGAAAAACGTGAGCGTCGTTATAAAGGTTGGAAAAAAGCGGTGAAACGCTCATTAGAATGGGCAAAAGAAGACGCAGAATAATCCTTTCTAGCCAATAATAAAGTGAGGTCAAAATCGCTTATGTTTTTGACCGCACTTTAATGCTTATTCCTGATTTATCTACCAAACAGCGAAGCCCAAAATCCTTTTTTATTTTCAACTTTCTTTTGCTTCGCTTCTTCCATTCTTTGTTTGACATAATTTACCCAAACTTGATGGGGCGCATCAAAATCAAATAATTTCATAAAATCATAAGGAATTTTATATTCTGCTAATGGATTTATATCAATCAATTCTTTGGGCGCTATAGGGCTATCAATACCCAAATCAAAACCGTGGATTGCTGCGATTTTGGCATACATTAAAACTTGCGGTTGCAAGTAAAAATCAAAATGTAAAAGCGTGTCTTTTGCTGCTCGTTTAGCAAGCTTAAGGTCGAGTAATTTATCTAAAGCCTCTTGCATTCCTTTTATATTTTTATCTGCTAATGCCACATAAAATTCATGATCAGGAATGCGCTTTAAATCACTACGGGCTTTTTTCTCATCATTTAAGAACGTGAGTGCGCGCTCTTTTAATAATTGCCAATCGCCACTTAACGCCAATAAAGTGTTCGCATTAAAAAAAGGTCTGGTATCAGTTCGTTTATAAGGTACTGAAATATCGACAACTTCATCACGATGTTTAATTAAATAATCAATCAACTTTTGATTATCTGAAAGCAAACTCATAAAAAAGAAATTTGTATTAATTCCGTTGTACGCCCATTGAAAATCATACTTAGATAAAATACCTAAGAAACCTGCAATAGAAGCATTTTCTTTAAATCCTGAAATATCATTTTCTAATAAATGCTTAGAGGCTAATGCCACGTGATAATCTTTCATCCAAAATATCAATGAAAATACATTTCCATTGAATTCTTCTATATGACTCAATACTAGTTTCAATTTTTTATTGTCAAATTCTACATATTCTTCAACCCTATCCAAAGTGAATTTCTTTGCATCACTGTAAGTCTTTGCAATAT
>CBCSVJ010000003.1:0-16584 GCA_965143545.1 uncultured Haemophilus sp.
TCGACAAGCGATTGTGCGATTAGGGGAACTCAAAGATGTAGATTATCTTTTCACCGATGATGTGCCAAAACAAATTGCGGATTATTTAGAAAATAGCAATACAAGGTTAGTGATTTGCAAATGATAGAAATAGGAAGTGCGGCCAAAATTGACCGCACTTTTTTGGTAAGCATCCATGCCTAGCCACTGCTGTTTCGACCAATTCAAAATTAACTTCATTCACCCAACCTCCTTATTGATGTGAGATGAAACTAATTTTGCTGCAATAGTTGTTAAATTTTAGGGATACAAATGGAGGGCAAATCATTCGACTGCCAATTCTTTATTTAGGACAACGGGGAAGGTTTGCTTGAAGAGTCAAGAAAGACTAGAGCTTGATAGATCAAGTGGGTACATCGAGATCCCTCTCTAAATGTAATTTATTTATACTGCTGTTTTGGTAAAAAGGGAATCTTAAAATTATAAATATGTGATCGAGATCACAAATTAAATGCAAAAAGAAAGCTGCTTATTTTTGTGTATAAAATAAGCAGCTATTTTTATCGATTTAAATTCACCGCGCCTTCGTAACCAAGTTGTCGCCAAGCTTCATAAACTGCAACAGCTACCGAGTTAGATAAGTTCATACTGCGGCTATTTGCGGTCATTGGGATACGGATTTTTTGTTCCATTGGCATTTTATCCAAAATAGACATGGGAATACCACGGGTTTCTGGGCCAAACATTAAATAATCCCCTAATTCAAATTGCACTTCGCTATGCGCAGGGCCGCCTTTAGTGGTGAGGGCAAAAAGACGTTTTGGTTTTTCGCTTTCTAAAAAGGCTTCAAAGGTTTTATGTTTTTTGATTTCAGCAAATTCATGATAATCCAAGCCAGAACGACGTAATTTTTTATCATCCCATGTAAAGCCAAGTGGCTCGATTAAATGAAGTCGAAAGCCAGTGTTCGCACAAAGACGAATAATATTTCCCGTATTTTGCGGAATCTCAGGTTCGTATAACACAATATCTAACATAATGATTTCCTAATCTTTTTGATACAGGCGGTAACTCACCATACCTGTGGTTTTTTCTTTCAGTAATTGCCAATTTTCAGGCACACTAAGCGGTTTGTCTTTTTCTGTTTCTACATAAATCAATGCATGAGGTAAGAGCCAATTCTTTTCCTCTAATAGGATAATTGCTTGTTCAGCTAAACCAAAATGAAAAGGGGGATCCAAAAAAACCACATCAAAGTGCGGTTGATTTTGTGCTTGTTTTAAAAATTCCAAGCTATTTTGATTGATTACTTGAGCTTGTTCATTCGTCGTTTTTAGCGTTTGCAAATTTTTCTTTAATTGATTTGCCACGGTTTTATCCAACTCTAAAAACGTCACCTGTTTCGCTTGACGAGAAAGAGCTTCAAAACCAAGTGAGCCACTGCCCGCAAAGCAATCAAGACAATAGCTATCCACAATATAAGGCATCAACCAATTGAATAAGGTTTCTTTTACACGATCACCTGTAGGACGCAAACCTTCCGCATTTAAAACCGGTAATTTTCGCCCTCGCCAAAGACCTGCGATGATTCGAACTTCGCCTTTGGCATTTTGAACTTGCATTTTTTTCATAAAGAAACAGATTTTTAGTGAAAATTGTGCTTAGTTTAGACGATTTTTTGCTAGAATAGGCAGTATTTTTTAAAGATTTGTGTTTAAGAGAAGAATTTATGTCAGAAGAAAAGAAAAAAGGCGGGTTTTGGGCCTCTCTTTTTGGTCGCAATAAAAAGCAAGAAGAACAAAAAATTGAGCCAACTATTGAAGAGTCATCTGTTGAATCTGCCGATGTTTCGCCTACGAAAGAGATTGTTCACAATAGCGAGAACGTTCAATTAGAACAAGTTGAACAGGAAGAATTACAGGAATTAGCTGAACAACTGCAAGAAGATAAAGCAGAAGAGGTCGTTGTTGAGCACCTTGAACCTATTGTCGAAGAAGTGATTTCACCTGAAAGTGCGGTCAATGTTGAACCTGTTTTAGATACACCGGTGATTGAAACAATTGACGAAGAAACGGTAAAAACAGAAGAAATTTCAACCGCACTTCCTACAGTAGAGCCAGCAGAAAGCATTATTGAACAAGATAATGTCATTGAAGATCTTCCTGTGGTTGAAGCTGAGATTGAGCCTGAAATTGTTGAAGATGTTAAAGACGAATTACGTTCAGATATCAATACTGAAACACAAGAAAAACCAAGTGAAGGTGGCTTTTTTAGTCGTTTAGTCAAAGGCTTACTCAAAACTAAACAAAATATTGGTGCAGGTTTCCGAGCGTTCTTTTTAGGTAAAAAGATTGACGATGATTTATTTGAAGAGTTGGAAGAGCAGCTTTTAATTGCCGATATTGGTGTGCCAACAACCAATAAAATCATTAAGAATTTAACGGAGCACGCAAGTCGTAAACAGTTACAAGATGCGGAATTGCTTTACCAACAACTTAAAGTTGAAATGGTAGAAATTCTAAAACCAGTTGCAAAACCATTGGTCATTGATACGACTAAAAAGCCTTATGTTATTTTGATGGTTGGCGTAAACGGTGTAGGTAAAACAACCACAATTGGTAAATTGGCTCGCAAATTCCAAAATGAAGGTAAATCAGTCATGTTAGCAGCAGGGGATACTTTCCGTGCTGCTGCAGTAGAACAACTTCAAGTATGGGGTGAACGTAACAATATCCCGGTTGTGGCACAAAGTACGGGTTCAGATTCTGCGTCGGTGATTTTTGATGCGATGCAATCTGCCGCAGCACGTAACATTGATATTTTAATTGCGGATACAGCAGGACGTTTACAAAATAAAAATAATCTCATGGATGAATTGAAGAAGATTGTTCGTGTCATGAGAAAATACGATGAAACCGCACCGCACGAAATCATGCTTACCTTAGATGCGGGTACAGGGCAGAATGCAATTAGCCAAGCCAAACTCTTTAATGAGGCGGTTGGGTTAACAGGTATTACATTAACCAAATTAGACGGAACAGCAAAAGGTGGGGTAATTTTCGCCATTGCAGATCAGTTTAATTTACCAATTCGTTATATTGGTGTGGGTGAAAAAATTGAAGATTTACGCGAATTTAATGCAGAAGAATTTATTGAAGCATTGTTTGTTCACGAAAATGAAGAATAAAAAGGAATAATAAAGTGATTCGATTTTCAAATGTCTCTAAAGCTTATCACGGTGCGACTCAGCCGGCCTTGCAAGGCTTGAATTTTCATCTTCCTGTTGGAAGTATGACTTATCTTGTTGGGCATTCTGGCGCGGGTAAAAGTACCTTGCTTAAATTAATCATGGGAATGGAAAAGGCGAATGCCGGTAATATTTGGTTTAATGGTCATGATATTACGCGTTTGTCTAAATATGAAATCCCATTTTTACGCCGCCAAATCGGTATGGTTCACCAAGATTACCGTCTATTAACGGATCGTAGCGTAGCAGAAAATGTGGCGTTGCCATTGATTATTGCTGGCATGAACCCGAAAGAAGCACATACACGCGCATTGGTTGCATTAGATCGTGTGGGCTTACGTAGTAAAGCGAATTATATGCCGCCACAAATTTCAGGTGGGGAGCAACAACGTGTGGATATCGCGCGTGCAATTGTGCATAAACCGCAACTTTTATTAGCCGATGAGCCAACAGGCAACTTAGATGGTGAACTTTCTTTAGGGATTTTCAATCTGTTTGAAGAGTTTAATCGTTTAGGCATGACGGTGTTAATTGCGACACACGATATCAATTTAATTCAACAAAAACCAAAACCATGTCTTGTACTTGAACAAGGCTACTTACGCTATTAAGGATAAAAAATGACAAGACGTATTGATGCTTCTTTTGGCGTGCAAACTGCTTATACTTTGCGTTCAGTTTTGAACGATTTAGTAAAACGTAAATTTGGTACATTGCTAACAATTTTAGTTATTGCCGTGTCTCTTACGATTCCAACGGTGAGCTATTTGTTATGGAAAAATTTACACTTAGCGACAACTCAATTTTATCCGGAAAGCGAGCTAACAATCTATTTACATAAAAATTTAAGTGAAGAAGATGCTAACTTGGTGGTGGAAAAAATCCGTCAGCAAGAAGGTGTGGAATCGTTAAATTATGTTTCTCGCCAAGACAGTTTGAAAGAATTTAAAAGTTGGTCTGGTTTTGGTGAAGAGTTAGACATTTTAGATGACAACCCATTACCGGCTGTGGTGATGGTGAAACCCTCTAAAGCGTTTAATGAATCAGAAAAACGAGCTGAGTTACGTGCAAATTTAAATAAAATTAAAGGCGTGCAAGAAGTTCGACTAGATAATGATTGGATGGAAAAATTGACCGCACTTTCGTGGCTTTTCGCACACGTGGCAATTTTCTGCACGGTGTTAATGACAATAGCCGTATTCCTTGTTATCGGAAATAGCATTCGTTCCGATGTTTATAGCAGTCGTGCAAGTATTGATGTGATGAAGCTATTAGGTGCAACGGATCAATTTATTCTTCGCCCTTATCTTTACACAGGTATGATTTATGCAGTGTTAGGTGGATTTGTCGCAGCCGTATTTAGTAGTCTTATTGTGGGTTACTTTACTTCAGCCGTGAAGTATGTGACGGATATCTTTGCGGTCACCTTTGAGCTCAATGGATTAGGTGTAGGCGAGCTGATCTTCTTATTAGTAAGTTGCTTGATTATGGGCTATGTTGGCGCTTGGATTGCTGCAACAAGACATATTGCAATGTTAGATAACAAGCTGTAGATTTCATTTTATAAAAGTGCGGTCATTTTTTCAGGTGAAAAATACTCGAGAAAATGATCGCACTTTTTTATTTATGGAAATTAATTGAACAAAAAGCTTGCATAATTAGGTGTTTTTGTGTAATATCCACAGGCTTTCAGATATTGAAAGCCGTTTAATGTAATCATTTATTAAACGAGTATTACGATATGTAATACTAACAATGTTTCCGATTTGGAGACTATATAACAGGTAACTTACACCTCCTTTTCTATTTTGAAGTTAGAATTGTGATTGGTGTTAGTTTTTTATTAGCTAAATTTTATTGGAGCTCTGGTCTAATGCAGAACCAAAGAATCCGTATCCGCTTAAAAGCTTTCGATCACCGTTTGATCGATCAATCTACTGCGGAGATCGTAGAAACAGCTAAACGTACTGGTGCACAAGTTCGTGGTCCAATCCCTTTACCAACTCGTAAAGAGCGTTTCACCGTGTTGATTTCTCCACACGTGAACAAAGACGCGCGTGACCAATACGAAATTCGTACACACAAACGTTTAGTAGATATCGTAGAGCCAACAGAAAAAACTGTTGATGCATTAATGCGTTTAGATTTGGCTGCCGGCGTGGACGTGCAGATCAGCCTAGGTTAATTAAGAGGTTATTACAATGATTGGTTTAGTCGGTCGTAAAGTTGGTATGACCCGTATCTTCAATGAAGACGGTGTTTCTGTACCAGTTACCGTTATCGAAATCGAAGCCAACCGCGTAACTCAAGTTAAAACTCTTGAAAACGATGGCTATACTGCAGTTCAAGTTACTACTGGTTCTAAAAAAGCGAATCGTGTAACTAAACCTGAAGCAGGCCATTTCGTGAAAGCAGGTGTTGAAGCTGGTCGCGGTTTATGGGAATTTCGTACTGAAGGTGAAGAATTCACTTTAGGTCAAGAAATCAATGTTGACATCTTTGCAGATGTTAAAAAAGTAGATGTTACTGGTACTTCTAAAGGTAAAGGTTTCCAAGGTGGTGTTAAACGTTGGAACTTCCGTACTCAAGATGCTACACACGGTAACTCTTTATCACATCGTGTACTTGGTTCTATTGGTCAAAACCAAACTCCAGGTCGTGTGTTTAAAGGTAAAAAAATGGCAGGACATTTAGGTGCTGAGCGTGTAACCGTTCAATCACTTGAAGTTGTTCGTGTAGATGCTGAGCGTAAATTGCTATTAGTAAAAGGTTCTGTACCTGGTGCTATCAATGGCGATGTTATCGTTAAGCCGGCAGTTAAAGCATAAGTCTAGGAGATAGAGATGGAATTACAAGTTGTAGGTGCAAACGCACTAACTGTTTCTGAAACTACCTTCGGACGTGAGTTTAACGAAGCTTTGATTCACCAAGTTGTTGTTGCTTATGCAGCAGGTGCTCGTCAAGGTACTCGTGCGCAAAAAACTCGTGCTGAAGTGTCTGGTTCAGGTAAAAAACCTTGGCGTCAAAAAGGTACAGGTCGTGCTCGTTCTGGTGATATCAAATCACCAATCTGGCGTTCTGGTGGTACAACCTTCGCGGCTAAACCACAAGATCACAGCCAAAAAGTGAACAAGAAAATGTACCGTGGTGCTATCAAAAGCATTCTTTCTGAATTAGTTCGTCAAGACCGTTTGGTTGTTGTTGAAAAATTCGAATTAGATGCACCAAAAACTAAAGTATTAGTACAAAAATTAAAAGATTTAGCAGTTGAAGATGCGTTAATTATCACAGCAAGTTTAGATGAAAATCTATTCTTAGCAGCACGTAACTTATATAAAGTTGATGTACGTGATGTTCAAGGTATCGATCCAGTTAGCTTAATCGCTTTCGATAAAGTGATTGTTACTGTTGACGCTGTGAAACAAATTGAGGAGATCCTAGCATGAGTCAAGAACGTTTGCTAAGCGTGCTACGTGCACCGCACATCTCTGAAAAAGCAACTAACAATGCTGAAAAATCTAACACTGTTGTACTTAAAGTTGCTTTAGATGCGAACAAAGCTGAAATTGCTGCTGCTGTTGCTCAATTATTTGAAGTAAAAGTTGACTCAGTTCGTACTGTGGTTGTTAAAGGTAAAACTAAACGCCGTGGTAACAAAATGGGTCGTCGCAGCGACTGGAAAAAAGCTTATGTAACTTTAGCCGAAGGCCAAAACTTGGACTTCGTGGACAGTGCAGAGTAATCGGAGGAAATTAGAGAATGGCTATCGTTAAATGTAAGCCGACCTCCGCTGGTCGTCGTCACGTTGTTAAAATCGTGAACCCTGAATTATACAAGGGTAAACCTTACGCGCCTCTTCTAGATACTAAATCTAAAACTGGTGGTCGTAACAATTATGGTCGTATTACCACTCGCCACATTGGTGGTGGTCATAAACAACATTACCGTTTAATCGATTTCAAACGTAACAAGTTAGATATCCCAGCGGTTGTTGAACGTTTAGAATATGATCCAAACCGTTCAGCTAACATTGCTTTAGTGCTTTATAAAGATGGTGAACGCCGTTATATCTTAGCACCTAAAGGTTTGTCAGTTGGCGATCAAATCCAATCTGGCGTTAACTCACCAATTAAAGTGGGTAATTCATTACCAATGCGTAATATCCCAGTTGGTTCAACAGTACATAACGTTGAATTAAAACCAGGTAAAGGCGGTCAAATCGCTCGTTCTGCTGGTGCTTATGTACAAATCATCGCTCGTGAAGGCAACTACGTAACTTTACGTTTACGTTCAGGCGAAATGCGTAAAGTATTAGCTGAATGTGTTGCTACAATCGGTGAAGTTGGTAACTCAGAACATATGCTTCGCGTATTGGGTAAAGCTGGTGCTAACCGCTGGAGAGGCATTCGCCCTACAGTTCGTGGTACTGCAATGAACCCAGTAGATCACCCACACGGTGGTGGTGAAGGTCGTAACTTTGGTAAACACCCAGTAACTCCTTGGGGCGTTCAAACTAAAGGTAAGAAAACTCGTCACAACAAACGTACTGATAAATATATCGTACGTCGTCGTGGCAAATAATTTAAATTAATAAGAGGATAAGCCATGCCACGTTCTCTCAAGAAAGGTCCTTTCCTTGACCTACACTTGTTGAAGAAGGTAGAGAAGGCGGTGGAAAGCGGGGATAAAAAACCAATCAAAACTTGGTCCCGTCGTTCAATGATCATTCCTTCAATGATCGGATTGACCATCGCAGTCCATAATGGTCGTCAGCACGTTCCTGTTTATGTATCTGATGAAATGATCGGCCATAAATTAGGTGAATTTGCACCGACTCGTACATACCGCGGTCACGCGGCAGATAAGAAAGCTAAGAAATAAGAGGTAAATAGATGGAAACTATCGCAAAACATCGTTACGCTCGCACTTCTGCCCAAAAAGCTCGCTTAGTTGCCGATTTAATTCGTGGTAAAAAAGTTGCGCAAGCATTAGAAATCTTAACTTTTACTAACAAAAAAGCTGCGGCTTTAGTGAAAAAAGTATTAGAGTCTGCTATTGCTAACGCAGAGCATAATGATGGTGCAGATATCGATGATCTTAAAGTTGCTAAAATCTTCGTTGACGAAGGTCCTAGCATGAAACGTGTTATGCCACGTGCTAAAGGTCGTGCAGATCGTATTTTAAAACGTACTAGCCACATCACTGTGGTTGTGTCAGATCGTTAATAAGTAGAGGAATAGCAATGGGTCAAAAAGTAAATCCAAATGGTATTCGCCTAGGTATTGTAAAACCTTGGAACTCTACTTGGTTCGCGAATACACAAGATTTCGCCGACAATCTTGACGGTGACTTCAAAGTACGCAAATTCTTAACTAAAGAATTAGCAAACGCTTCGGTTTCACGTATTACTATTGAGCGTCCAGCGAAAAGTATTCGTGTAACAATTCACACAGCTCGCCCTGGTATCGTTATCGGTAAAAAAGGTGAAGATGTTGAAAAATTACGTAACGCAGTATCTCAAATCGCTGGCGTTCCGGCTCAAATCAACATTGCTGAGGTGAAAAAACCGGAATTAGATGCAAAATTAGTTGCAGACAGCATCGCTTCTCAATTAGAACGTCGTGTAATGTTCCGTCGTGCTATGAAACGTGCGGTACAAAGCGCAATGCGTTTAGGTGCTAAAGGTATCAAAGTTGAAGTTAGCGGTCGTTTAGGTGGTGCAGAAATCGCACGTTCTGAATGGTATCGTGAAGGTCGTGTACCTCTACATACTCTTCGTGCGGACATCGATTATAACACTGCAGAAGCTCATACTACATACGGCGTAATCGGCGTTAAAGTATGGATCTTCAAAGGTGAAATTTTGGGTGGAATGGCTGCAGTTGCGCAATCAGAACAACAACCTGCCGACAAGCCTAAAAAGGCTCCGCGTGGCAAAGGTCGTAAGTAAGGAGAAACGCTAAATGTTGCAACCAAAACGTACAAAATTCCGTAAAGTTCACAAAGGCCGTAACCGTGGTATCGCGGGTGGTACTGAAGTTAGTTTCGGTACATTCGGGTTAAAAGCAGTTGGTCGTGGTCGTTTAACCGCTCGTCAAATTGAAGCGGCTCGTCGTGCAATGACACGTGCAGTTAAACGTCAAGGTAAAATCTGGATCCGTGTTTTCCCAGATAAACCAATTACTGAAAAACCATTAGAAGTCCGTATGGGTAAAGGTAAAGGTAACGTTGAGTACTGGGTAGCCTTAATCCAACCGGGTAAAGTACTTTATGAAATGGATGGTGTGTCAGAAGAGATCGCAAGACAAGCATTTGCATTAGCAGCTGCTAAATTGCCAATCAAGACTACATTCGTAACTAAGACGGTGATGTAATGAAAGCTCAAGATTTACGTACAAAAAGTGTTGAAGAGCTGAATAATGAATTAGTGAACCTTTTAGGTGAACAATTCAAATTGCGTATGCAAACAGCCACCGGTCAGCTTCAACAAACCCATCAGGCTAAACAAGTGCGTCGTGATATCGCACGCGTTAAAACCATTTTAACTGAGAAGGCGGGTGAGTAATGACTGATAAAATTCGTAGCGTACAAGGTAAAGTTGTTAGCGACAAAATGGAAAAATCTTTCGTTGTTGCTATTGAACGTAAGGTAAAACACCCGTTATACGGTAAATTTATCCGTCGTACAACTAAATTACACGTACACGATGAGAACAACGAAGCCAAATTAGGTGATGTAGTAGAGATTCGCGAATGTCGCCCTCTCTCTAAAACCAAATCTTGGACTTTAGTTCGTGTTGTTGAGAAAGCAGTTATTGCTTAATTAACAAGTAAAAAATAAAAGCCAATGGTTTATACCGTTGGCTTTTTTCTTTCTAAGACTTGCTAAAAAGTCATGAAATTTGACCGTACTTTAAATACGCTAATTTAAGCGTAAAATTTTGATTGCGTTTCTAGCTTGATTTTGGTAAACTCCGCCACCTATCCGCCATATATCTTTATAAGGCATGGATAGGTTCGTCCCGCAAGGGTGTATTATTAACTTAACGGAGCATAAAATATGATCCAAGAACAGACTATGCTGGATGTTGCCGATAACTCTGGTGCTCGCAGTGTAATGTGTATCAAGGTTCTAGGTGGATCGCACCGTCGTTATGCTGCTATTGGTGATATCATCAAAGTTACTGTGAAAGAAGCAATTCCACGCGGTAAAGTTAAAAAAGGTGATGTATTAAAAGCAGTTGTTGTGCGCACCAAGAAGGGTGTTCGTCGCCCAGACGGATCAGTCATTCGCTTCGATGGTAACGCTTGTGTAATTTTAAACAATAACACAGAGCAACCAATCGGTACTCGTATTTTTGGACCGGTGACTCGTGAACTTCGTTCTGAGAAATTCATGAAGATCATTTCTTTGGCACCAGAAGTACTGTAAGGAGAAGTGAGAAATGGCTGCAAAAATTCGTCAAAACGATGAAGTAATCGTACTTGCCGGTAAAGACAAAGGCAAGCGTGGCAAGGTAACTAAAGTGTTACCAAACGGTAAAGTGTTTGTTGAAGGTATCAACATCATCACTAAACATGAAAAACCAGTTCCTGCTTTAGGACAAGCTGGTGGTTTAGTGAAAAAAGAAGCGGCTATTGATGCTTCTAATGTTGCAATTTTCAATCCAAAAACAAACAAAGCTGACCGTGTAGGTTTTAGATTCGAAGACGGCAAAAAAGTACGTTTCTTCAAATCTAACAATGAAATTATCTAACAAACTGGAGTAATGCGATGGCGAAACTGCATGATTACTACAGAGATCAAGTAGTAAACGAGTTAAAAAATAAATTCGGCTACAAATCTGTCATGCAAGTCCCACGAATCGAAAAGATTACCCTGAATATGGGTGTGGGTGAAGCATTGACCGATAAGAAATTGCTAGACAACGCAGTAGCGGACTTAGCAGCAATTAGCGGTCAAAAACCTTTAGTAACTAAAGCTCGTAAATCTGTTGCTGGCTTTAAAATCCGTCAGGGATATCCAATCGGTTGTAAAGTAACACTACGCGGTGAGCGTATGTGGGAGTTCTTTGAACGTTTAATTACAATTGCTGTTCCACGTATTCGTGACTTCCGCGGTTTAAGCGCGAAATCATTTGATGGTCGTGGTAACTACAGCATGGGTGTGCGTGAACAAATCATCTTCCCTGAAATCGATTACGATAAAGTAGATCGTGTACGTGGTTTAGATATCACTATCACAACTACTGCTAAGAATGATGAAGAAGGTCAAGCACTACTTGCTGCCTTTAATTTCCCATTCCGTAAATAAGGCAGGTTATAATGGCAAAACAATCAATGAAAGCACGCGATGTAAAACGCGTTAAATTGGCTGAAAAATTCTTCGCTAAACGTGCAGAATTAAAGAAAATCATTTCTGATGTCAATGCCTCTGACGAAGATCGTTGGAATGCAGTGTTAAAATTACAAACTTTACCACGTGATTCTAGCCCTAGTCGTCAACGTAACCGTTGCCGCCAAACTGGACGTCCTCACGGCGTTTTACGTAAGTTTGGTTTAAGCCGTATTAAGGTTCGTGAAGCTGCTATGCGCGGCGAGATCCCAGGCCTTAGAAAAGCGAGCTGGTAATATACCACTTTATTTTGGAATCGGAGAAAAAGTACAATGAGTATGCAAGATCCAATCGCAGATATGTTGACCCGTATTCGTAACGGTCAAGCTGCGAACAAAGTTGCAATCAATATGCCTTCTTCCAAGCTAAAAGTGGCAATTGCCAACGTATTAGCTGCTGAAGGTTATATCGAAAGCGTTAAAGTTTTAGAAGGTGCAAAACCTGAATTGGAAATTACTTTAAAATATTTCCAAGGCAAACCGGTTGTAGAAAGCATCCAACGTGTAAGCCGTCCTGGTCTTCGTATTTACAAACGTAAAGACGAATTACCAAAAGTTATGGGTGGTTTAGGTGTTGCTGTAATTTCTACATCTAAAGGTGTTATGACTGACCGTGCAGCTCGTCAAGCGGGCTTAGGCGGTGAGATCATCTGTTACGTAGCTTAAGAGGGGTAGGAAAATGTCTCGTGTTGCAAAGGCACCTGTTAATATTCCTGCCGGCGTTGAAGTTAAACTCGACGGTCAGCTATTAACAGTAAAAGGAAAAAATGGCGAGTTATCTCGCACAATTCATCACTCAGTTGAAGTTAAACAAGATAATGGTCAATTTACTTTCACTCCACGTGAAGGTTTTATTGAAGCGAATGCTCAATCGGGTACAGCTCGTGCATTAGTTAATGCAATGGTTATCGGTGTTACTGAAGGCTTCACTAAGAAATTACAACTAGTGGGTGTTGGTTACAGAGCTCAAGTTAAAG
This sequence comes from uncultured Haemophilus sp., assembly GCA_965143545.1. Classification (GTDB taxonomy): domain Bacteria; phylum Pseudomonadota; class Gammaproteobacteria; order Enterobacterales; family Pasteurellaceae; genus Haemophilus_D. Next base: position 12,597 of record CBCSVJ010000003.1, read on the forward strand.
GCAATGTAGTTGCATTAAGCTTAGGTTTCTCTCACCCTGTGGAGCACACTTTACCAGCAGGTATTACTGCAGAATGCCCTTCACAAACGGAAATCGTTTTAAAAGGTGCTGACAAGCAGTTAATTGGTCAAGTTGCAGCAGATATTCGTGCTTATCGCCGTCCTGAACCTTATAAAGGTAAAGGTGTACGTTACTCTGATGAAGTAGTACGTATGAAAGAGGCTAAGAAGAAATAATTAAGGTAACACTATGGATAAGAAATCAGCTCGTATCCGTCGTGCAGCTCGTGCACGTCATATGATGAGAGAGCAAGGTGTAACTCGTCTAGTTATTCACCGTACTCCGCGTCATATCTACGCACAAGTTATTGCACCAAACGGTTCAGAAGTGCTTGCCGCTGCTTCAACTGTTGAAAAAGCAATTCGTGAGCAAGTTAAATATACCGGTAATAAAGATGCCGCAGCAGTAGTAGGTAAACTTGTTGCTGAGCGCGCATTAGCAAAAGGCGTTAAAGACGTTGCTTTTGACCGTTCCGGTTTTAAATATCATGGTCGTGTCCAAACTTTAGCGGACGCTGCACGTGAAGCTGGTCTACAGTTCTAATGAGGTAAATTGAGATGTCAAACATCGAAAAACAAGCTGGTGAACTGCAAGAGAAGCTAATCGCAGTAAACCGTGTATCAAAAACTGTAAAAGGTGGTCGTATTATGAGCTTTACTGCTTTAACAGTAGTAGGCGATGGTAACGGTCGCGTAGGTTTTGGTTATGGTAAAGCTCGCGAAGTTCCGGCAGCGATCCAAAAAGCGATGGAAAAAGCACGTCGCAATATGATTAATGTCGCTTTAAACGAAGGTACATTACAACACCCAGTTAAAGGTGTTCACACTGGTTCTCGCGTATTTATGCAACCAGCTAGCGAAGGTACAGGTATCATCGCTGGTGGTGCAATGCGTTCAGTGTTAGAAGTTGCTGGTGTACGTAACGTTCTTTCTAAAGCGTATGGTTCAACCAACCCAATCAACGTTGTTCGTGCAACTATTGATGCATTAGCAAATATGAAATCACCAGAAATGGTTGCTGCTAAACGTGGCAAAACCGTTGATGAAATTTTGGGGTAATTGATAATGGCTAAAACTATTAAAGTAACTCAAGTTCGTAGCTCAATTGCTCGTTTACCGAAGCACAAAGCTACCTTGCGTGGTCTTGGTCTTCGCCATATGCACCATACTGTTGAGTTAATCGATACTCCGGCAGTACGTGGTATGATTAACCAAGTTTCATACATGGTTAAAGTGGAGGAGTAAGAGAATGCGTTTAAATACTCTATCTCCGGCTGAAGGTGCTAAGCACAGCGCAAAACGCCTTGGTCGTGGTATTGGTTCAGGTTTAGGAAAAACTGGTGGTCGTGGTCATAAAGGTCAAAAATCTCGTACTGGCGGCGGTGTTCGTCGTGGTTTCGAGGGTGGCCAAATGCCATTATACCGTCGTTTACCAAAATTTGGTTTCACTTCAATGAAATCAGCGGTAACTGCTGAAGTTCGTTTAAACGAATTAACAAAAGTTGAAGGAAATGTTGTCACTTTAGAAGCATTAAAAGCTGCAAACATTTTAACTAAAGATATTCAATTCGCTAAAGTTATCTTAGCTGGTGAAGTGAAATCTGCAGTTACTGTACGTGGATTACGTGTAACTAAAGGTGCAAAAGCAGCAATCGAAGCTGCTGGCGGTTCAGTTGAGGAATAATTAGCAAATGGCTAAACAACCAGGTTATCAAAGCAGAAGTACTAATAGTGGTACTAGTGAACTAAAAAGCAGATTGCTTTTTGTATTAGGTGCACTTATCGTTTATCGTATTGGTTCTTTTATTCCGCTTCCTGGTATTGATGCCGCCGTGCTAGCTCAATTAGTTGAACAACAAAAAGGCACCATCATTGATATGTTAAACATGTTCTCTGGTGGTGCATTGAGCCGAGCATCAATTTTAGCATTAGGTATTATGCCGTATATCTCGGCATCTATTGTGATGCAATTGCTTGCTACGGTTTCACCTGCTTTAGCAGAATTGAAAAAAGAAGGTGCAGCAGGACAAAGAAAAATCACCAAGTATACTCGTTATGCAACGGTGGTTTTTGCTACTATCCAAGCTATCGCAATTTCTACCGGTTTACCGAATATGTTGCCACAGTTAGTGCCAAATATCGGTTTTACTTTTTACTTCACTGCAGTAGTGAGTCTTGTTACCGGAACCATGTTCTTAATGTGGTTAGGTGAGCAAATTACTGAAAGAGGTATTGGTAACGGTATCTCAATTCTTGTTTTTGGTGGTATTGTTGCAGGATTGCCGCATGCAATCATCGAAACAGTTGAGCAAGCTCGTCAAGGACAAATGCATCCTTTAGTTCTTCTACTAATCGCTGCTATTGTTTTTGCAGTAACTTATTTTGTTGTCTTCGTAGAACGTGGACAACGTAGAATTCGTGTTGAATATGCTAAGCGTCAACAAGGACGTCAAATTTTAGGTGGTCATTCAACTCACTTACCATTAAAAGTTAATATGGCAAACGTAATGCCAGCAATTTTTGCTTCAAGCATTATTTTATTCCCAGCTACATTGACACAATGGTTTGGTCAGAATGATAAGTTTGAGTGGTTAAATGACTTATCAATGTTGTTGAATCCTGGACAACCTTTATATCTTCTTGTTTATGCGGTAGCGATTATTTTCTTCAGTTTCTTCTATACTGCGATGCAATATAATCCACGTGATACAGCAGATAATCTAAAAAAATCTGGTGCATTTATCCCAGGAATTAGACCAGGTGAACAAACATCACGTTACATTGATAAAGTAATGACTCGCTTAACATTAATTGGCGGTCTTTATGTAACGTTCGTATGTTTAGTCCCTTATATTATGACATCAGCATGGGATGTTAAATTCTACTTCGGTGGTACTTCCTTATTAATCGTTGTTGTTGTAATTATGGATTTTATCGTGCAAGTTCAGAGTCACTTAATGTCGTCTCAATATGAATCTGCGTTAAAAAAAGCAAACCTTAAAGGTTTTGGACAGTAATTGTTCATTTAAATAAAAAAGGATAAGCAATGAAAGTTCGTGCTTCCGTTAAGAAGATGTGTCGTAACTGTAAAATTGTTAAACGTGAAGGTGTTGTTCGCGTATTATGCAGCGACCCTAAACATAAACAACGTCAAGGTTAATTAACATTTCTTCTTGCAAAGAACCGGTTGAGTAGTTATACTACTCAACTCATTTATGTCCTTGGTATTCTGTTTGAGTATCCTGAAAACGGGCTTTTCAAGATCAGAATACCAAATTAGTTAAAATAATAGGAGTGCATAGTGGCCCGTATTGCAGGCATTAACATTCCTGATCACAAACACGCTGTAATCGCTTTAACTGCAATTTACGGTATCGGTAAAACTCGTTCTAAAAGCATTTGTGCTGCAGCGGGTATTGCTGAAGATGTTAAGATCAGCGAATTGTCTGAAGAGCAGATTGACAAACTGCGTGACGAAGTTGGTAAATTTACCGTTGAAGGTGACTTACGTCGTGAAGTAACACTAAACATCAAACGTCTTTTAGACTTAGGTTGTTACCGTGGTTTACGTCATCGTCGTAGTTTACCGGTACGTGGTCAACGTACTAAAACTAATGCGCGTACCCGTAAGGGTCCACGTAAGCCGATCAAAAAATAGTCGGGGTAAATAAAGAATGGCTAAAACACCAGTTCGTGCACGTAAACGTGTAAAAAAACAAGTTGTAGATGGCGTAGCACACATTCACGCATCTTTCAATAATACAATCGTTACCATTACTGACCGTCAAGGTAATGCTTTAGCTTGGGCTACAGCAGGTGGCTCAGGTTTCCGTGGTTCTCGTAAATCTACCCCGTTCGCTGCACAAGTTGCTGCAGAACGTTGTGCTGAAATCGTTAAAGAATTCGGCTTAAAGAACTTGGAAGTTATG
>CBCSVJ010000004.1:0-15708 GCA_965143545.1 uncultured Haemophilus sp.
TTGCGTGGTTTAAAGAATGGGGTATTTTAGTGGTTTTTGTTGCCGGTTTTAGCCCAATTCCTTACAAAGTTTTCACCATTTGCGCAGGCGTGATGCAAATGGCGTTTATCCCCTTTGTGATTACTGCATTTGTGTCGCGTTTTGCTCGTTTTATTTTAGTGGCAAAACTCGCTGCATGGGGCGGAGAAAAATTCGCCGCGAAATTACGTAAATCCATTGAAATCATTGGTTGGAGTGTGGTTGCTCTGGCTGTGATTGCTTATCTTATTTTAAAATAACAGGATAACCTTTTTTATGAATAAATTACTCTGAATTATCTCGAGTGCATTGCTGATCTCAGCTTGTACAGGAGAACCAAAAAAACAAGATCCCGATGCATTACCTAATGGTATTATGCAACCCGTAGAAGGAACGGGAGCGGTTGCCGGTGGTAGTTTTATGCCGGAAATTGAAAAGAATTCGATGCCAAATCAAATGAAATAAATTTAATGTTAAAGGAAGAATAAATGAAAAAATCGTTTTTATTGCTCCCTGTGAGTATCGCTATTTTAACGGCGTGTAGTTCAAATAGCCCTGCGCCAATTGAAAATGTAGATGGCACACTTTCTCCGGGTGTAATGCAGCCTGTTGATAATAATTCAAGCGGTACATGGCAGCCAGAAATCCAACAAAATACGATGCCAAATACCATGGGCAATAGCGTGCCAACGGGAACTCAAACCCCACAACCAAGTTTCCAACCGACTTATCAACCGGTTCAACAGCCTGCTGCAGCACAGCCTAAACCAACGCCAGCTCCAGCACCGGTTCAACCACAGACTAAAACAGTAACCAAAACGGTTTCTGATTGCACCAGCTCTGGCGCAATCAATGTGCCGCGTAATCCAAATACCAATGCACCGGATTACAGCCAAATTCAAAAAGGTTCATACAAAGGAAACACCTATAAAGTAAACAAAGGCGATACCATGTTCTTAATCGCTTACTTGACCGGTATGGACGTGAAAGATTTGGCAAGCATGAACAATATGAAAGAGCCTTATAGCTTAAGTGTGGGTCAAACGTTAAAAATTTCAAATTGTTCAACTAAAACGGTTACCACGACTGTACCAGTGAAAACTACAGCACCAGCTGCACCAGCAGCCCCTGCTGAGCCAGAAGTGACTTATACACCAGGTGCGAACGGTACTCAAATTGGTTCTGATGGTACGGTAATTGGTCCAATTAAATCAGGTGTTGCAACAGGTGGTGCATCAACACCAGCGTTTACCAACAATACACCTAGCACACCGGTGACAACGACAACTCAAGTGGAAACCACAAACAATACGCCAGTTAATGCAAACGTTGTAGCACCAGTGGCATCGAATGTGGCATGGCAATGGCCAACCCAAGGCAACGTGATCCAAGGTTTCTCTAACTCCGATGGTGGTAACAAAGGGATTGATATCAGTGGTTCTCGTGGACAAGCAGTTAAAGCGGCGGCGAGTGGTCGTGTTGTTTATGCGGGTAACGCATTACGTGGCTACGGTAACTTAATCATCATCAAACATAATGATGATTTCTTAAGTGCTTATGCACACAACGACAAGATCCTTGTGAGCGATCAACAAGAAGTGAAAGCGGGTCAAGAGATTGCGAAAATGGGTAGCACAGGAACAAATGCTGTGAAACTTCACTTTGAGATCCGTTATAAAGGTAAATCTGTCGATCCAGTTAGATATTTACCGAGAAGATAATCTTTTCTCAGAAAAAAGTGCGGTTAAAAATGACCGCACTTTTTGTTATACTCTCACCAATTTTTTCTCAATGCTTAGAATCTAAGGTTAATTCAATGCGTACAAGTCAATATTTATTCTCAACATTAAAAGAAACCCCAGCTGAAGCGGCTATTGTGAGCCATCAATTAATGCTTCGTGCTGGGATGATTCGTCCTCTTGCTTCAGGTCTCTATAACTGGATGCCAACCGGCTGGCGTGTGCTCCGTAAAGTAGAAAAAATCATCCGTGAAGAAATGGATAAAAGCGGCGCACTTGAAATCAAAATGCCAGTCGTGCAACCGGCAGAATTATGGGAAGAATCAGGCCGTTGGGAACAATATGGCCCAGAATTACTTCGTTTTGAAGATCGTGGTAATCGTAACTTTGTATTAGGTCCAACACATGAAGAAGTGATTACGGATTTAGTTCGTCGCGAAGTGTCATCATACAGACAACTTCCAATTAATTTATACCAAATTCAAACTAAATTCCGTGATGAAGTACGTCCTCGTTTCGGTGTCATGCGTTCACGTGAATTTATCATGAAAGATGCGTATTCTTTCCATGCTGATCACGCGAGCTTGCAACAAACTTATGATGTGATGTACCAAACTTACAGCAATATTTTCAATCGCTTAGGTTTAGATTTCCGTGCAGTACAAGCGGACACTGGTTCTATCGGTGGTAGCGCCTCACATGAATTCCAAGTGTTAGCAAATAGCGGTGAAGATGATGTGATTTTCTCTACGGAATCAGATTACGCAGCAAACATTGAATTAGCCGAAGCGGTGGCGATTGGTGAGCGTGCAGCGCCAACGAAATCGATGGAATTAGTTGATACACCAAATGCAAAAACCATTGCTGAGTTGGTGGAACAATTCAATTTACCAATTGAGAAAACGGTTAAAACCTTAATCGTAAAAGGGGCAAGCGAAGAGCAACCGTTAGTAGCATTAGTCATTCGTGGTGACCATGAATTAAATGAAATTAAAGCAGAAAAATTACCTGAAGTGGCTTCACCATTTGAGTTTGCGGATGAAGCTGTTATCAAAGCTAAAATTGGTGCAGGTGTCGGTTCATTAGGCCCTGTTAATCTCAATATTCCAGTGATTATTGACCGTTCAGTGGCATTAGTGTCTGATTTCAGCGCGGGTGCAAACATTGATGGTAAACATTACTTCAATATCAACTGGGAACGTGATGTAGCGTTACCAAAAGTGGCGGATATTCGTAACGTGGTTGAAGGTGATCCAAGCCCGGATGGTAAAGGTACCTTATTGATCAAACGTGGTATCGAAGTGGGTCATATTTTCCAATTAGGTAAAAAATATTCAGAAGCCATGAATGCAACCGTTCAAGGTGAAGATGGTCGTCCAATGGTCGTAACCATGGGATGTTATGGGATTGGTGTAACTCGCGTGGTCGCTGCGGCGATTGAACAGCATTTTGATGAGCGCGGTATTGTGTGGCCAACAGATGAAATTGCGCCATTCACTGTAGCCGTCGTGCCAATGAATATGCACAAATCTGAAAGCGTTCAAGAATATGCGGAAGAATTGTACCGCACTTTACAAGCACAAGGCGTTGAAGTGATCTTTGATGACCGTAAAGAGCGCCCAGGTGTGATGTTTGCAGATATGGAACTTATCGGTGTGCCACACATGGTGGTAATTGGGGAGAAAAATCTCGCAAACGGCGAAATCGAATATAAAAATCGCCGTACCGGTGAAAAACAAATGATTGCAAAAGATCAGTTGTTAGATTTCTTAAAAGGACAAATTAAAGCTTAATTAAGTCTTTGATGGTGAAAAAAGGAGATTGAGGCATATCAATCTCCTTTTTCATTATTGATTAGTAATTGCTTGCAGTATTACTAGAAACACCCGTTACAATTGCAATACCTGCACTTGCACCAATTCGTGTCGCACCTGCTTCAATCATGGCTAGTGCGGTTTGAGTATCACGAATACCGCCAGAGGCTTTCACGCCAATGTTGCCTACCGTTTTCTTTATTAATGCCACATCTTCTATGGTTGCGCCACCTTTATTGAAACCCGTTGAGGTTTTAACAAATGCCACACCTAACACTTTACAGATTTCACAGGCTTTTACGATTTCTTCTTTGGTGAGTAAACACGTTTCTAGAATCACTTTAAGCGGCACACCATGACAAGCCGTTAATACAGCTTGAATGTCGTCTTTTACAGCATCCCATTTATTTGATTTAATCAAGCCAACATTAATCACCATATCGATTTCACCCGCCCCAGCTTTGATCGCTTCTTGGGTTTCAAAAGCTTTGACAGAGGATAAGTTGGCGCCAAGAGGGAAACCAACAACCGTACAAATTTTGACGTTTGAGCCAGCGAGTTTTTCTTTGGCTAAAGGAATATAACCTGAATTAATGCAGACTGAATAAAAGCCGTATTGAATGGCTTCATCACAGAGCTTAAGAATATCCTGTTCTGTTTTTTCAGCAGTAAGGGCAGTGTGATCAATATATTGTGCTAATTGTTTACTATCCATATTTTTTCTCCTTATAAAATGATGTGATTATCATAGCAAAATATCTGTAATTTTGACCGCACTTTTCTGATCGATTACAATCCATTTATCCTAGATCATGAAATTTTATTGTGAAACTTAAAACATTATTAAAAAATGCGATTTCGCTCCTGCTGACGTTGATTGTCGTAAGCAGTATTCTTGATTTTATTCGTAAACCCAATATTCCACCTGAAATCAATGCGACGGCACTTTATGATTTACAGGGGGATGCCTTCTTTTTGCCTCAATTAGATCAAACTAAGCCGACGATCATTTACTTCTGGGGAAGTTGGTGTGGTTATTGTCGTTATACTTCTCCAGCGATTAATTCACTTTCAGAAGAAGGCTATCCGGTAGTCTCTGTTGCGCTGCGTTCGGGGACAAATAAGGAAGTGGAAGATTATTTACAAACGCATCACTATCAGTTTACAACGGTGAATGATCCTCAAGGCAAGATTGCGGATCAATGGCAGGTGAATGTGACACCGACGATTATTATTTTAAATAAAGGAAAAATGGATTTGGCCACAACGGGTTGGACAAGTTATTGGGGCTTAAAAGTGCGGTTGTTTTTCACAGAGTTTTTTGGCTAAGCGGCACAAAATCTATTACAATACACAGACTTATTCTAAAGAGGACAGAATTATGATTATCGTAACAGGTGGCGCCGGTTTTATCGGCAGTAATATCGTTAAAGCATTAAACGATATGGGACGCAAAGATATTTTAGTGGTGGATAACTTAAAAGACGGGACTAAATTCATTAACTTAGTGGATCTTGATATTGCAGATTACTGTGATAAAGAAGACTTCATTGCGTCAATTATTGCAGGTGATGATTTAGGTGAGATCGATGCAGTATTCCATGAAGGGGCTTGCTCGGCGACCACTGAATGGGACGGTAAATACATCATGCACAATAACTACGAATATTCAAAAGAGTTATTGCATTACTGCTTAGATCGTCAAATTCCGTTCTTGTATGCATCAAGTGCGGCGACTTATGGTGACAAAACTGAATTCCGTGAAGAGCGTGAATTTGAAGGTCCATTGAATGTGTACGGTTATTCTAAATTCTTATTTGACCAATATGTGCGTGCGATTTTACCTGAAGCGCAATCACCGGTATGTGGTTTCCGTTATTTCAACGTGTATGGTCCACGTGAAGGCCATAAAGGTTCAATGGCGAGTGTGGCATTCCACTTAAATAACCAAATCCTTAAAGGCGAAAACCCAAAATTATTTGCAGGCAGTGAACACTTCCGCCGTGATTTCGTTTATGTAGGCGATGTGGCACAAGTCAACATTTGGTGCTGGCAAAATGGCATTTCGGGTATCTTTAACTGTGGTACCGGCAATGCAGAGTCTTTCGCAGAAGTGGCGAAAGCGGTAATCAAATTCCATGGCAAAGGTGCAGTGGAAACTATTCCATTCCCAGAGCATTTGAAATCTCGCTATCAAGAATATACTCAAGCTAATCTTGAGAAACTGCGCGCAACTGGCTATGACAAACCATTTAAAACTGTCGCAGAAGGTGTGGCTGAGTACATGGCGTGGTTAAATAAATAAAAATATTGAACAAATAATGTCGTTCAATACTAGAAAATGAATAAAGTGCGGTTAAAATTGGTCTTATTTTTAGCTGCACTTTTTTTGTTATAAGGTCAAACATGAATATTTTAATTATCGGCCCGTCTTGGGTCGGCGATATGATGATGTCGCACAGTTTGTATCAACAACTCAAACTGCAATATCCCCATTGTCAAATTGATGTGATGGCACCCAATTGGTGCAAACCGCTTTTAGCCCGTATGCCAGAAGTGCGTCATGCCATTGAAATGCCGCTCGGACACGGCAAGTTTGCCTTGTGTGAACGTTATCGTCTAGGTAAGGCATTACGCAATCAATATGATATGGCAATCGTATTACCAAACTCCTTGAAGTCAGCTTTCATCCCCGCCTTTGCAAAAATTGCGGTGCGTCGTGGTTGGAAAGGGGAAAGTCGTTATTTCCTGCTTAATGATTTACGCAATAATAAACATGATTATCCTATGATGGTGCAACGTTATGTCGCGTTAGCTTTTGAGCAAAATGCGGTACCGAAAGCGGCTGATATTCCTGTTCTAAAACCTTATTTAACCGTTGACTCAACTCAACAGGCGGAAACCTTAAAAAACTTTGAAAAACAGACCGCACTTTTAGGCGAGCGTCCGATTATCGGTTTTTGTCCTGGAGCAGAATTTGGTCCAGCTAAACGTTGGCCGCATTATCATTATGCTAAATTGGCTGAAATGCTGATTAAAAAAGGCTATGCAGTGGAATTATTTGGTTCACCAAAAGATGTGGAAGCGGGAGAACAAATTCGCAATGCTTTGCCAGTTGAACTACAACCATTCTGTTTGAATTTGGCAGGGCAAACTAACTTGAATCAAGCCGTGGATTTAATCGCTAACTGCACAGCAGTGGTGAGCAATGATAGCGGCTTAATGCATATTGCTGCTGCGACAGATCGTCCATTGGTTGCACTTTACGGCCCAACGAGCCCAACTTATACGCCACCATTATCTGATAAAGCTGTAATTATTCGTTTAATTGAAGGCGATTTAATTAAGGTGCGTAAAAGTACAGATAGCTCGGAAGGGTATCATCAAAGTTTGATTGATATTACACCGGAAATGGCATTAGAAAAATTAGAGGCATTATTAGCAAAATGAATCCTCTCCGCATACACTTGCAATTAATTGGAATGGCCATTTTATGGGGTGCCTCTTGGCCTTGGGGACGAGTGGTTGCCCAAGCTATGCCGACGTTTGTAGCCTCCAGTTTACGATTTTTCTTTGCGATTATTCCGCTTATGATTTGGTTATATGCAGCAAATCGCTTCAAATATGCGAAACAACTAAGAGCGAATCAGTGGATAGGTTTATTTATCACTGCTTTCTTCGGTGTTTTTGCCTATTCCACATTTTTTATCTGGGGACTGAAATATCTTCCCGCGGGGCAAGCTGCCGTTATTGTGGCAACAAACCCAGTTTTTACCACGCTTTTGGCAATTTTTTTATTTAAAGAAAAATGGAATCGCTGGGTAATACTCGGAATGGTTATTGCCATGAGTGGATCATTATTGGCTCTCACAAAAGGGAATTTTTTACAGATGATGGATTCCTTTGGTTTTGGGCAAATATTATTAATAGGGGCGCTAATTTGTTGGGTCGTTTATACCTTACTGGCGAGAAAAGTACTCGCAGGTATTGATTCGCTCACCGCAACCACTTTATCTTCTATTTTTGGTTTTTTACTGTTATTTATGAGCGCGTTATGCGTGGAAAGTGCAGACGATTGGCTTACGGTACTGAATTTATCGCAAGGCGAATGGATCAGTTTGCTTGGCCTCGCATTTGGTGCAACAGTATTAGCCTATGCCTGGTATTTTGATGGGGTGAAATATTTAGGTGCAGGTAATGCCGCGGCTTACATTATTCTTGTGCCGATTTTAGGGATTTTATTCTCAGCAGTTTGGTTGAATGAACGAGTGGATTCATCCTTAATTATTGGGGGGATTTTAGCGGTGTCAGGTCTCGGTATTATGCACTGGGGAAGAAGGTTAATTAAATGAAAGTATGCGTGATTAAGACTTCTTCTATGGGCGATGTAATTCATACTTTGCCGGCATTGACTGATGCACAGCGTGCTATTCCTAATTTATCTATTGATTGGGTGGTAGAAGAGAATTTTGCCGAAATTCCACATTGGCATTCTGCAGTGAAGCAAATCATTCCAATTTCCTTAAGACGCTGGCGAAAATCGCCTTTTTCAGCTCAAACAAAAAACGAATGGAAATCTTACCGTACTTTATTACAAGCCAATCAATATGATGCCGTGATTGACGCACAAGGGCTTTTTAAGAGTGCTTTTTTTGCGACACGCTTAGCCAATGGCGTTAAACATGGCTATGATTGCAAAAGTATCCGTGAGCCAATTGCTTCATTTTTCTACGATAAAAAATACACTATTTCCTATCAACAACATGCGGTAGAACGTATTCGTCAACTTTTTGCGCAAGCCTTATCTTATCCATTACCAAAAGAAAAAGGGGATTATGACATTGCTCGACATTTCATTTCCGCAGATTCTATCGAACCTTATGTGATCTTTTTTCATTCTACGACAAGAGATGAGAAGCATTGGCCAGAACGAGAATGGCGAAATTTAATCGAAAAACTGACCGCACTTTCTGTTCAAGTCCGTTTACCTTGGGGGAATGAAAAAGAAAAGGCAAGAGCAAAGCGATTAGCAAAAGGTTTATCTCATGTAGTCGTTTTGCCTAAGCTTTCATTGAATGAATTGGCTGACCAAATTGCTAATGCAAAAGCCGTGGTATCGGTGGATACAGGTCTTGCCCACTTAACTGCAGCGCTGGATAAACCGAATATTACGCTTTATGGCGCAACAGATCCGACCTTAATTGGCTGTTATGGCCAAAATCAGCATTATTTAACGGCGGATGCAATGGAAAAAATTACTTCAGGCCAAGTATTTTCTACGCTAAATTTATTAATTAAATAGGCGATAAAATAATCGAATATGTATTTATCTGGATTGATTTTCGTCAAAATATTGCCTATTTTCTGATAGTTGGCAAAATTTAAGGTTGACCATTTAGGTTGTAGTGTATAAACTGCAAAAAGTTCAATTTTTTAATAAACTTTATTAAATAATAGGGAAAGCGTTATGAAAAAAACACTTCTTGCTTTATCTGTAGCTGCATTAGCAGCAGGTTCTGCACAAGCTTATAATTTCCACATTGACCAAACTGGTACTGATGTTGATTTTTACGGTTCTTTACGTGTTAAATGGGAAAGCACCTCTAACAAAACTAACTATGTAAATGGTGATGTAACTAAAGAACACATCAACCACGCAGTTGATAACGATGGTTCGCGTTTTGGTTTTAAATTAAAACAAAGCTTAGGTGGGGATTTCTATGCTTTAGGCCGTGCTGAATGGCGTATGCGTGGCGATGCACCTTCACAACATGATTTTGACCACGTTTATACTCGTTTACTTTACGCAGGTTTCGGTCACAAACAATTTGGTGAGTTAACTTACGGTAATATGACCACTATTACTGATGACGTAAAACAAACAGACTTAGCAAATACTTACAGTTTATCTGATGGCTTGCTAGAGACTTCTGCACGCCGTGTAGCACAATATGTTTATAATGGTGACTATGGTTCAAATAAAGTGAAATTTGGTGCTTACTACGGTGGTTCAAGCAAACGTAACATCAAAAACCAGGATTTAACTAATAAACGTAAAAACACTTGGGGTACAGGTCTTATCTTCAATCATGAAATTGATAGTATCCAAAATGTAACTGTAGCAGCGGGCTTCACTCGTGAAATTTCTGAAAATGCTAATAAAACAGCGTACTACAGCAATGCTTACGCTTTAGGTTTAGCGTATAACTTTGTTCACACAACTTATGGTTTAGACTTTGCTCACAAAGATACTAAAAATAAAGATGGTGCAGGTAACAAAGTAAAAAATAATGAAGTGACCGCAGTAATTCGCCAAGGTTTAAATGAAGACTGGAACGTATATGCAATGTATTCTTATAAAACTGAGAAAACTTTACCTGTAGGTTCTGCATATTCAAAATCAACAGATCGCCAATTCTTAGTGGGTACTGAATACTATGTGTATAATCAAGGTTCACTAAAAGTTAAACCATTCATTGAATGGCAAGCTACTCGTACTAAATATGAGAATACCTTTGATAAAGACTCAAAACAGCTTGATCGTAGCCGTGATTTTAAAACTGTTATCGGTTTACGTGCATACTGGTAATTTATCAGTTTAATCTTATAAAGTGAGCGGATAGTGAAAGCTATCCGCTTTTCTTTTTGGCTTGTAATTTTGATTTTCACCCCCATAATACTGCACAGGCACAAAGTGCGGTAACAAAATGATATCTATTTTTGAACGTTTAAGATTTATTCATAAAATTGACCGCACTTTTTACTCAAAGAATAAATAGGAACAAATAATGAATTACACTCAAGACAATGACAAACTTTACCGTTACCTTTTCCAAAATCGTGCTGTGCGTGGTGAATGGGTACGATTAAACCAAACCTTTACTGATACATTGAATACCCACCATTATCCAAAAGTCGTGCAAAACTTATTAGGCGAGATGATGGTGGCAACGAATTTGTTGACCGCCACATTAAAATTTAATGGCAATATTACAGTTCAAATTCAAGGTGATGGTCCATTAAAATTAGCGTTAGTTAATGGCAATGATCAGCAACAGATCCGTGCATTAGCACGTGTGCAAGGTGATATTCAAGACGGCATGCGCCTTCATGATATGATCGGCAAAGGTGTATTAGTGATTACGATTGCACCGACCGAGGGGGAGCGTTATCAAGGCGTTATCGGTTTAGATAAACCAACCATTACGGAATGTTTAGAAGACTATTTTGTCCGTTCAGAACAATTACAAACGCAGCTTATTATTCGCACGGGTGAATATGACGGTAAAGCCGTTGCTGCAGGAATGTTGCTACAGATTATGCCGGATGGTCAAGGTACGCCAGAAGATTTTGAACATTTAACAACCTTAGCTGCAACCGTAAAAGATGAGGAGTTATTTGGGTTACCCGCAGAAGAATTACTTTATCGTTTATATCACGAAGAAGTAGTGGAAGTTTTTGAGCCACAAGCTGTTTCTTTCTTCTGTGGTTGCTCACCTGAGCGTTCTGGGGCAGCATTATTACTGATTCCAGAAGCTGAAATTGAGGAAATCTTAGAAGAGCATAAAGGCAGCATTGATATGCAGTGTGAATGTTGTGGCACGCATTACTTCTTCAATAAAGAAGCCATTGATAAACTCAAACAAGCCCAATAAGAAAAATCCCCGTTTATGATAATGGGGATTTTTTATAGCCTTTTATTGTTGAACTTGTTCTAAACAATGTTTGATGGCATCTGGAATCGAGCCACCATGATTTTTATTGGGAATGGAAATAAATTCCACGGAATTACCTTGTTTTTCCAATATTTCCGCCAATTGATGCGCATTGATTGTTCGCATTTGTTTCCGTTGATTAATACGCTGTAATTGTTCTTCAGTCATATTCGGATCCTGTTCAGGATGCTCTTCATAATAGCCTAATGTAATCAGAATATGTGATGGTTTTTGGCTAATCCATGGTTCATTTTGAGGTAGAAATGAGCCGTTCCCCCACCAAAGAGAAGGGCTTGCCAAGGTGTAATATTGAAATAAATCCGGTTGATGGAAGAGTACGTACAATCCAAATAACCCACCAAAAGAATGACCAAAGAAATATTGTTTTTCCTTATTGATATCGAAATGCTGTTCAATATAAGGCTTTACGTCTTGTTGAATAAAACGTAAAAAATCGGCGGCTTTTCCTCCTTTGGCGAATTCGGTACCTTCTGCCGGGAAAGTGTAGTCTCTCGTGCGTTCTTCAATGACATAAGCTTTATCTGATACATAACCGATACCGACAATAAGCGGGAGAGGTTTATTGGGATTGACAGCATTTACGGCCATTGGAAATTGAGCATTGCCATCTAAGGTGTAAAGTGCGGTCAGTTTTTGCGATGTTTTTGGTGGTACCGCAATAAACAAGCGGTAATGTTTGTCTTCAAAGGTAAAATCTTTTTGTTGAATTTGATACATTTTTTTCATGTTTTCTTGAATAGGTGGAATCTTAAAGTCAGGTTCTGCTTGCGTGCTTTGTGTAAACATCAGCAGACAAAATAAAAAGGGTAAACGCAGAAATGAGAACATGGTTATCCGGTCTTAATTTGAGAATGGTTATCACTATATAGTAAAAGTAAAGGTGAAATCAACCGCACTTCATCTTGGCTCCCCAAAACACCCTAAAAATAGGTAGAAATTTTCAATGAATGTTCAAAAATTTGATCTAGTTAACATTTTTTTTCTGGCAATTCCCCTACAATAACCACAGGAAAAATTTTTAAACTTTAATCAAGAGGTGAACTATGACTGACATTAAAAATGTAATTAAAGAACTTGAAGCCATTGGTATTCATGACGTAAAAGAAGTGGTTTATAACCCAAGCTATGAACAACTTTTTGAAGAAGAAACCAAACCTGGCTTAGAAGGCTTTGAAAAAGGTACACTTACCACAACTGGAGCGGTGGCTGTTGATACAGGGATCTTTACCGGTCGTTCGCCGAAAGATAAATACATCGTTTTAGATGATACCACAAAAGATACTGTGTGGTGGACTTCTGATGTGGCGAAAAACGATAACAAACCAATGACTCAAGAAACTTGGTCAAGCTTGAAAGGTCTTGTGACTAAACAACTTTCTGGTAAACGTTTATTCGTGGTTGATGGTTTCTGTGGCGCAAGTGAACAAGACCGTATCGCAGTACGTATTGTGACTGAAGTAGCATGGCAAGCACACTTTGTGAAAAATATGTTCATTCGTCCGACAGAAGAACAATTAAAAACCTTTAAACCTGATTTCGTGGTAATGAATGGTTCTAAATGCACCAACCCGAACTGGAAAGAACAAGATTTGAACTCTGAAAACTTCGTTGCATTTAACTTAACTGAGCGTATCCAATTAATCGGTGGTACTTGGTACGGCGGCGAAATGAAGAAAGGTATGTTCTCAATGATGAACTACTTCCTACCGCTTAAAGGTGTAGGTGCAATGCACTGTTCTGCTAACGTAGGTAAAGACGGTGATGTAGCAATCTTCTTCGGTTTATCAGGTACAGGTAAAACCACCCTTTCCACCGATCCAAAACGTGAATTAATCGGTGACGATGAGCACGGTTGGGATGATGTAGGTATCTTCAACTTCGAAGGTGGTTGCTACGCGAAAACTATCCATCTTTCTGAAGAAAATGAGCCAGATATCTATCGTGCAATCCGTCGCGATGCGTTATTAGAAAACGTCGTGGTTCGTGCTGATGGTTCAGTTGATTTCGATGATGGTTCTAAAACAGAAAATACTCGTGTGTCTTACCCAATTTATCACATTGATAATATTGTTAAACCAGTATCTCGTGCTGGTCACGCAACGAAAGTCATTTTCTTAACTGCGGATGCATTCGGTGTATTACCTCCTGTGTCTAAATTGACACCAGAGCAAACCAAATACTACTTCTTATCTGGTTTTACCGCTAAATTAGCTGGTACAGAGCGTGGTATTACTGAGCCAACTCCAACCTTCTCAGCATGTTTCGGTGCGGCGTTCTTAACTCTCCACCCAACACAATATGCTCAAGTATTAGTTAAACGTATGCAAGCTGCTGGTGCAGAAGCGTATTTAGTTAATACTGGTTGGAACGGTACGGGTAAACGTATCTCAATTAAAGATACTCGTGGTATTATCGATGCAATCTTAGATGGTTCTATAGAAAAAGCTGAAATGGGTGAGTTACCAATCTTTAACTTAGCGATTCCAAAAGCATTACCTGGTGTAGATCCTGCGATCTTAGACCCTCGTGATACTTATGCTGATAAAGCACAATGGGAAGCGAAAGCTAAAGACCTTGCAGGACGTTTCGTGAAAAACTTCGAAAAATATGCGACTAATGCAGAAGGTAAAGCACTTATTGCAGCGGGTCCAAAAGCTTAATTAGATAAACAGAATCTAATTAAACATCTCTAAAAATAACCGCACTTTGGTTCTTAAATCAAAGTGCGGTTTTCTTTATCTTCAATTTTTATGTGAGTGACATCTTTTGATATGGGGAATAGTAATTAAGCGAATATTACAGGGGTAATACAGAAAGTATTATGCTTACGATAAATAAAGAAAGTCTGTTTAGATATGAGGTATTCTGGTCTATTGAGTTAAAATTCCCATAAAAATAACCGCACTTTGATTTAAAAACCAAAGTGCGGTTTTTTATATTAAGTTTTTTGCGAGCTATTCTTTTGCTACGGTGAGAATAGACCAAATATAAGCCAATATAACCAATACCGCAGATACAGAAAACATTATGCTTATCACATCAACGAAAAAGAAACTTTCCAGAATCGGTTTAGTGAAGATGCGTTCCGCATATCTCGCGACAAAAGTGATGATATAAGCCCATAAAGCCCAGGTAACTATATCTAGTACAAAGCTTTTGGCTTTAATCAGCAAGGGAAGGCTGCTACCTTTATTAATAACCATCAATTGTTGTAAAGTGGCGGTTGCCATTATTTAAACTCCTCTGTCAGGGCTTGTCCATACAGCTAATTTGGACTTGTTTCTAAAAATCGCTTTTGGGATTCCAATGAGTAACGTTACCGTATTGAGTAACCAATAAACGTAGGGATACCAAATGCAAGAAATTCCATATTGGATCAATCCTTTTTCATAACGAGAGTCGATGTATAAGCTTAAGAGACACTGTAAGAAGAAGGAAAAAAACATGATCGAGATATTTGTTTCAAACAGCTCCATGTTTTGAATACCTATACCTAAGGTAATCTTGCGGTATAGTGCAAGCGCAACCAGTACAACCAATAAGATTGCCCAAGTTGCGGTAACAAAATATTCGGCATACATTGGCCATAGACGGCGGTTTTTCCATCGCCAGACCTGAGGAAAATATTTGATGATGGTTTCTGCGCCACCTTGTGCCCAGCGTAAACGTTGTTTGTATAAACCATATAGACGTTCAGGCATTAATACCCAACATAAAGCACGGGGTTCATACATGATGTTGTAACCGGCTGTTTGAATTTTCCAACTGACATCAATGTCTTCGGTGATCATATTGGTGCTCCAACCACCAATTTCTTCCATTACATCTTTTCTAAATAGGCAGCATACTCCAGATACCGTGAAGATGGTTCCCATCAGGCTTTGAGCGCGTTTGATTAAACCAATAATGGAGCTAAATTCAGACACTTGTAAGCGACCTAGGATAGTACTGCGGTTACGTACGCGTGGGTTGCCTGTAACTGCACCGTAAGTGCGGTTTAATTCGAGGGATTGCACCATATAGTCGATTGCATCAAAATCTAATACGGCATCGCCATCAATGCAGGCTACATATTCCCCTTTAGCGACTAATAAGCCATGGTTTAATGCACTGGCTTTACCTTGGTTTTCTTGGTGAAGCGCCACGATGCGCTCATCAGCTTTTGCCCAACGATCAATAATTTCACCCGTGTTATCTTTACTGCCATCATTGATAAAGATCAGCTCATAGTTTGGGTATCGAAGTTGAAGCAAGTAAGGAATAGCTTCATCTAAGTTGTCCCCTTCGTTATAGCAAGGCACCATAATACTGACCATCGGGACGCGCTCTTTTGGCATTTGTTGGAAAGTTGGTTGCCCTAGTTTTCCTTCCATGAAAAGGTAATAGCAGAGACTTGCAGTA
>CBCSVJ010000005.1:0-15692 GCA_965143545.1 uncultured Haemophilus sp.
GGTCGTAAATTAGTTTCCCTTGGTGGTGCGCCAGAATATCGTGAAGGCGTGGTGACTGATAACGGCAACGTGATTTTAGATGTACATAACTTCGCAATTTTAAATCCAGTGGAAATGGAAAAAGAATTGAATAATGTCGCGGGTGTGGTAACAAATGGTATTTTTGCCTTACGTGGGGCGGATATTGTGATTGTCGGTACACCAGACGGCGCAAAAATTATTGATTAATAAAAATAAGGAAGCAAACATGACAAACAAAGTCTCACTCGACAAATCAAAAATTAAATTTGTGCTATTAGAAGGCGTGCACCAAAGTGCATTAGATACCTTGCATGCGGCGGGCTACACCAACATCGACTTTTACAAAAAAGCTTTAGATGGTGATGAGCTAAAAGAAGCAATTAAAGATGCGCATTTTATCGGCTTACGTTCACGTACCCAATTAACCGCTGAAATGATTGAAGCTGCACCGAAGCTTATTGCTATTGGCTGTTTCTGTATCGGTACCAACCAAGTGGATCTTAATGCAGCAAAAATGCGTGGGATTCCAGTATTTAATGCACCGTTCTCTAATACACGTTCTGTGGCTGAATTAGTGTTGGGTGAGATTTTGCTCTTAATGCGCAATATTCCTCAAGCGAATGCCGATGTGCATCGTGGTTTATGGAATAAATCGGCAGTAGGTTCTCATGAAGTGCGTGGCAAAAAATTAGGTATTGTGGGTTACGGCCATATCGGTTCGCAATTAAGTATTATTGCGGAGTCTCTAGGGATGGAAGTATATTTCTACGATATTGAAAATAAATTGCCATTGGGTAATGCAAAACAATTGCACACACTTGAAGAGTTGTTAGGTTCTTGTGATGTGATTTCGCTTCATGTACCAGATTTACCTTCAACTCGTAATTTAATGAGTGCTGAACGTATTGCGCAATTAAAACAAGATTCTATTTTGATCAATGCAGCACGTGGTACGGTTGTGGATATTGATGCTTTAGCAGCTGCGCTTGAACAAGGTAAAGTTCGTGGTGCAGCGGTTGATGTATTCCCTGTTGAGCCTGCATCAATCAATGAAGAGTTTGTTTCGCCACTACGTAAATTTGATAATGTGATCTTAACCCCGCATATCGGTGGCTCAACCGCGGAAGCCCAAGAAAACATTGGTTTTGAAGTAGCGGGTAAATTTGTGAAATATTCAGATAACGGTTCTACCCTTTCTTCTGTTAATTTCCCTGAAGTATCCTTGCCAGAACACGTTGGTACAAAACGTTTACTTCATATTCACGAAAACCGTCCTGGTGTATTAAACAAATTGAACCAAATTTTCGTTGAAGCTAATCTCAATATTGCAGCACAATATTTACAAACTGATCCGAAAATTGGTTATGTGGTTGTGGATGTTGAAACAGATGATGCATCACCATTATTAGCGAAACTTCGTGAGATTGAAGGCACAATCAAAGCGCGTGTGTTGTATTAATTTGAAAAATTAAGCAAAAATTGACCGCACTTTGTGTGGGATGGAAAGCAAAATGGGCAAAGTAAGTTATTTTACTTTGCCCATTTTTATTAACTGTTTGCAGATAACATTTATTTGATCATGGCCTTAAATAGATTACGGCGATCAGAATTAAATGTCGGCTGTGCGGTTGGGATGGATAAAACCATACGCAAACAATCTTGTGTGAGTTGAACTGCTTGCTCGTTAGTCAGATTTGGGTCGAGTGGTGAATGTAAGGAGCAACTTAAATATTGCGGTACATTTTCAAGACTACTAACGGTGAAAGTGAGAGCTTTGTAAGGTAGTTGCACAGTGAGTTTATCACCTAATTCACGTGGTTCCCATTGTTGTTGAGGGCCAGGTAGAATCACCACACTCATCATCCATGGCGTTAATACTGTGCCAATCCATTGGTCTTCGAATAAAACAAATTTAGGGCAGAAACACTCGACGCCTTTGTGATAAAAAGGGAGATCTTGCATTTCAGGTACAATGTTTTGCATTTCGGCAAGGAAAATCTCCGTTGGGTTTTCTTCAAAGCCAGTAACAGAGGTTAAAAGTGCGGTAGAGTTTTCAGGTGTTTTTTCGTGTCGATACATGGTTTATTTTTTAATATTAATAATAAGATTAAAGAATTGTGGAGAAACCTTAAAGAAAGTTCCCCTCTTTTCTAAAGAGGGGAATCTAGAGTTAAGCCGTATTCCTTAATGACTTGATTTAACGTTTCAAAAACCTTTGGCAACGCGTTTTTTATCGTTTCCGTTAAACCAATTCCAGATTCTAGCGACTCTGGTTGGATGCCGATGAGACAAAGGTTTTTTGGAAATTCGTCCGTTAATTTCATTGCAGAAAGTACATCACAAATGCCGAGTTGGTGTGGCGAAATTTTGCGAGAGAAAAAGGTGGGCACTTGCTCGTCATGCAACACGATAATCTCGCCTGGCTGTTTATTAGCAAGCACGGCATCGACAATAATCAAATGCTCGCGATTTGCCATCGCATCCAGTAATTCCATGCCACAAGTACCACCATCGATGATGTCAAAGTGCGGTTGAATTTCAGGGCGTTTTTCAAGCTCCTGCACCACGCGCACACCGACACCTTCATCGCTTAACAAAATATTGCCGACGCCAAGAATTAACGGCTTCATTACAACACCTTCACTTCAGTCACTTCGCCGTTTTCGGTATTAACTACGTGCACGGCACAGGACATACAAGGGTCGAAAGAGTGAATGGTTCTGACCACTTCTAACGGTTTAGTTGGATCTGCCACCGGTGTACCAATAATGGAAAGCTCATAAGGGCCCATTTGGTCTTGTTCATTACGCGGGCCAGCATTCCATGTGGATGGTACAACCGCTTGATAGTTTTCAATGCGACCGTCTTTGATGACAACCCAGTGAGAAAGCATACCACGTGGTACTTCACCGAAACCAACACCACGGAATTCACCGTTTGCTGGAATATCTGTTTTGATATACGCCGTCATATCACCTTTAGCGATATTATCAATGAGCATTTGCCATTGAGCACTTAAAATATCATTGATCGCACAGCAATGCACGGTACGACCGATAATACGTCCAAGGGTAGAATGTAATTGATCGGTAGTTAACGTGTTACCAGTCAATTTTTCATAAATGCCTTTTAATTCATTGAAGTGGTTGACAGTTGGTGTGTCATTCGAAGCCAAACCACACATTAAATAGGCGAGAGGGCCTACTTCGACAACTTTACCGTAGAAGGTTGGTGCTTTTACCCAAGAGTATTTACCGTCATCTTGCCAGCCGGTATATTTCGGACGAGTTAAGCCAGCCCAAGGTTCTAATGGCTCATCATCTTCGTACCAAGCGTGTTTACCACTTTCTTTAATACCTTTTACAACGAACTCATCTTTTTGTTGGTCGATTGCACGGAAAGTGGATAAATCGCCGTTTTCGATATAACCACCTTTCAACATGAATTTAGAGTTATCTGCATCAATTGGGTATTCTGGCACAGATAAGTAGTTACCTGATGTTTTACCAAGACTTAACCATTCAGGATAGTAGGCCGCAAATACTGCCGCATCTACTTTATACACTTGGTTAATGAAGTCAGTTAAGCGATCGATACAAGCTTTCACGAACATGAGACGTTCTTGGTTTAGTACCGCTTGGGAATCTAAGTTAATTGGGTTTGCTACGCCACCAATCGCCAAGTTTTGAATATGTGGTGTTTTACTACCGAGTAATGCCACTACGCGGTTAGCATCACGTTGACATTCAAGAGCTTGCAAATAGTGTGCGACGGCAATGAGGTTGACTTCTGGTGGAAGTTTCATTGCAGCATGACCGAAGTAACCGTTAGCGAAAATACCAAGTTGTCCGCTATCCACTAATGCTTGGATTTTTTTCTGTACGTTGCGGAATTCGTTAGCACTGTTTAATGACCATGTAGAGACACCTTTTAGCATATCTGCCGCTTTTTCAGGATCAGCTTTTAGCGCAGCGGTGATATCCACCCAGTCCATCGCAGAGAGTTGATAGAAATGCACGATATGGTCGTGAATGCTGTGTGCAGCAAGAATCATGTTACGAATGTACTGTGCATTGACGGGGACTTTAGCACCGATAGCATCTTCTACGGCTCGTACGCTGATAATCGCGTGAACTGTAGTACATACGCCACAGATACGTTGCATAATCATCCATGCATCACGTGGGTCGGCACCTTTTACGATATTTTCCATACCGCGCCACATGGTACCTGATGACCAAGCATTGGTGACAACACCGTTTTCAATTTCGCAATCAATACGTAAATGCCCCTCAATACGGGTAATTGGGTCAATTGAGATACGTTTTTTTTCTGACATTATTCTGCTCCGCTAACTTTTTTGCTGAATGCCGCTTTTTCGGCAATAATTTTTTCTGAGTCTTCAGTATGTTTTTCTTTAAATACCGGTAATACAGGGAATAAACGAATGATTAAAATATAGGCACATACTTCAATCGAAACGAAACCGATTGAAATAAGCAATTCTTCCGCAGATGGGAAATATTGATAGCCGTTGCCAGGATTATACATGATAAGCGAGTAGTTCATACGCCATAATGCTGCACCGAGTAACATGCTTAATGCCGAAATAAATAACCAACGGGAATCTGATTTTTTCTCCCCAAGGAAGAGGGTTAGTAATGGTAATACCATCAACCAGACTTCCATCCAGAACATCCATGCTTCAAATTTAGTTAATTTATCGAAACCTACAACCATTTGCAGTTTGTCGTGATAAATCAACTCACCAAAACGCACCGCTAAGAAACAGAAAATTAATCCTGCGGTAACGCGAGCCAATTGAGTAAATAAATGACGTTCATCTGGTGTTTTTCCTGCAAGACCCGCTTTAACTAAAGAACCTTCAAAAATCACAATAGAGAAGCCCATAATGAAAGCAGTCAGCAAGGAGAGAATTGGTAGCGCTTCATAGCTTTGCCATACCGGATGGACTTTGTGACCAGCTACAATCATCAAGGAACCCATTGAAGATTGGTGCATCATTGGTAACAAGGCACCTAAGGCGATAATGAAAAACATGATTTTATTCAGTTTATTAAACCATTTTTTCAAGCCGAAGAAACCAAGCCATACAGGGGCAAATTCTAGGGTCACCACGATGATATACACTGTCATACAAAATGCCGTTTCAAATAGAACGGAATTCGTGTTGAACTGGCCTGGAATGTAGAAATACGGTAAATGCCAATAACGTCCCATATCAATGGTGATAGATAAACCACCAAGGGAATAGCCGAATAAACTTGCAAGCAATGCTGGGCGAACAAGAGCGTGATATTTCCCTTTATTGAAAATATACACGGTCCAAGCGAGGGCCCAACCGCCACAGGCAAATCCTGTACCGACAAGTAAGTCAAAGGCAATCCATAAACCCCAAGGATAACCGCCATTAAGTGCGGTCACAGAACCAATACCGAAAACCAAACGTTTTAAAATTAATAAAACGCAAAGCACAGCAAGTGGTGCAAAAAAGAGAATTGCGGCAGAAACAAGGCGACCGCCTACCGGACGTGGATTACTCATGATGCTCATCCTCCGCTTCTTCGATTTCCTTGCGTGCCTGACGCATGGCTTCTTTTTGTGCTGCAATACGCTCAGCGATTTTATCGCCATGCATATTTTTGTAAGTCATAAAGGTTAAACCGGCAAGTGCGACTAATGGCAATGCTAAACCGCGATACAAGAAGTGTTGTAAATGCGCCGCACGAGAACCTGTCGCGACTTCATCTAAGTCTGGTAAACCAAGGTTAGTAAAAGGCACACCACTTAAGGCGAGTACCTGTGTACCACCACCTTCTTTTTCACCGTAGATATGATATTGATATGCCGGCACGGTAGCACGGTATTTATCAGTGCTATTGACGTGTTGACGTGGATAATCATATTCTGTACCACGTAATAAGCTTAAACGACGTTTAGCTTCTGCTAATAATTCTTCACGTGTACCAAAAATAATGGCACCAGTTGGACAAACATGACAGCAACCAGGTAATTCGCCTTTATCTAAACGTTCAACACCTTTTTGGTTACAGAGTTCACATTTGCTGATTTCACCGAATGGATTGTCATAGTCGTATTTTGGTACATCAAATGGACAACCTACCATACAATAACGGCAACCAGTACAAATATCGGGATCATATTTTACGATACCCGTTTTTGGATCTTTGGTGAGTGCTTGAACAGGACAAACGGCAACGCAGTTAGGGTCAACGCAATGCATACATTGTTTTTTCACATAAGCATAGCCGTTTTCGGTTTTGTCTTTATTTGTGCCGTCGCCATCACTCCATACTTGAATCACGTTACGAGTAAATGGCGTGAGTTTGTCGTTATTTGACCAAGTTTGCTCACCTTTTGGATTCACGGGTGTGTGGTTCACGTTTTGACATTCAGCCACGCATGCTTGACAACCTACACAAAGGGTAGAGTCGTAAAGCATTCCTAGCGCGCCGGGAATAGGCTCAACCGCTTCCGATGCCTGCACATTTGATACAGGCAAAGTAGATGCGATTCCGCCAAGCATACCCGCTTTTAGAAATTTTCGTCTATCCATTGTTATTTACCTGTATGTTGTTCTTTCTCTGCGGCTTTAGCTTCGGAGCGGGCTTTATGTTGAGCGCTTAATTCGCGTAAGGTCACAACGCTCACGCCTGCTAGGATCGCAGCTGCACCGCCTAATAAACCACTAGCCGTCATGGTTGCACCTGAACCTTCGGTGTTATTAACATCTGGTTTTTCAACGCGCGGTGTAGGATTTTCTACGCCCGCTAATTGGAAAATACCTTTGGTAAAGCCGACACCTTTTTCGTTACAACCATAGCAAGGGTGCCCGATACCAACCGGCCAGTTATTACCACCGACATCACAGAATTCTAAGGTAGAGCAGTTACCGTAAGTTTCTGGCCCTTTACAACCAAGATGATATAAACACCAACCGTTGCGGTGACCGTAATCACCGTATTCTTTAGCGAAACGTCCAGCATCGAAGTGCGGACGACGATAGCAGTTTTCGTGAATTAAGCGATCGTAAGCGAATAATGGACGATTTAATTTGTCCATTGCAGGTAGTTTCTTATAAGTAAGAATATAAGCGACAGTTGCAAGGAAGTTGTGTGGATTTGGTGGACAGCCAGGAATATTGATCACTGGCGTGCCTTTTGGTAAGACTTCAGATAAGCTGCTTGCGCCAGTTGGGTTACCACCGCTAGAAGGTACGCCACCCCATGCAGCACAAGAACCGATCGCAATAATCGCCGCAGCTCCTTTAGCGGCTTCTTGGATGTGTTCTACAATCGGTTTACCTGCTACCATACAATAAACGCCGCCGTCTTTCACCGGAATAGATCCATCTACGACTAAAACATATTTTCCATAATACTGTTTAATTGCATTGTGTTTGTTATCTTCAGCTTGTTCCCCGAAGGCTGCAGAAAGGGTTTCGTGGTATTCTAAGGAAATCATTTCCAATACCAAGTTTTCTACTGTTGGGTGGGTGGCGCGTAGCAAGGATTCAGTACAACCCGTACATTCTTGCGCACCAATCCATAATACTGGTGGACGTTTAGGTTCGGTTAAAGCAGCAGTCATTTCTGCCCCCGCTTTTGAACTTAACCCCATAGTCGCCGCAAGTGCGGTACATAACTTCATAAAATCCCGACGGGAAACTTCTGCTAAAGCAGAAAATAATCCATCACTTCGTTGCATATAATCACTCCAATTGGCACGTTACTTGTATGGTTAATCTAGCTATGATATGCCTTGATGCAGGAAATTTATTTGATCGTAATCAAAAATATCCTTATTTTCCTTACAAAATAAGTGGGTAAGTGATTGTTTTTACTTGTTTATTGAGAATGATTGTTATTTGTTGGTGCCGCATTCACTTGGAGTCCATTTTTTGTACACTAAATCATAATAATAAAGTAAGGATTTGGGCTCAGAAAAACTTCGTGAATATTGACCGTACTTCTGGCTGATGTGAATGGGGAAGATGGATAAAACTAAATTCTTGGTTTTATTGATTTTTATCAACAAAATATTGTCTAAGTGAATAGATTTTATTGTGCTTTTCCCTATACTGAGTAGGGAAAATTTTCTATGGAGAAACAATGATGAATATAGTTGTAGGTATTGTCCTTCTCGGTTTAGCTTTCACTATTTCAATGTATAACAAATTGATTAGAAAACGTAATCAGGTGAGTAGTGTTGAAGCCAGTGTGGATGTTCAGTTAAAGCGTCGTTATGATTTGTTGCCAAACCTTGTCGCCACCGCAAAGGAATATATGTCGCATGAGCGTAGCCTGCTTGAGCGTATCGTGACGTTACGTGAAAGTGCTAAATCAGCCCATTCTACAAGTGAGAAATTCCAACTCAATAATGAGATTTCGGGTTTATTACGTAATTTACAGGTTCGTCTAGAAAATTATCCGGATCTCAAAGCCAATCAAAATCTTTTGCAAATTCAGACCACACTTAGTGATGTGGAAGAGCAAATTTCTGCAGCAAGACGTACTTATAATTCAGCAGTTGAAGAGTATAACAATGCAGTGGAAATGTTCCCGTCAAATTTAATCGCAAACTTGTTTAATTTCCAGAAAGGAACATTTTTCGATATTCCTCAGAATGAAGCTGAAGTCCCTAATGTGGGTAATTTATTTAAACAATAAGTGGAAAAACCATGAATACACCAAAAGAGATTGAAGGGATTCGTTTTCTTGGATTGGAAAAGTTAGATGAGGAACGTTTAGCCATAAAATCGCTCATCAATAAATGGATTATTATGCTATGCGTTGGGTTATTTTTCCTCATCGGAACAATAGGGAATGGGTATCTATTAAGTACAGCTTTAATCCTTGGTGTGCTCATTTATTCTTTTCGTCATTTATTTTTTAAATATAAGCGTTTTATCGCAGAATTTAAAACGCGCGTGATTAATACAATTGTCCAGGAATTTGGTTTTCACTTTAACGCAGATAGAGGACTGAATATTGGTGATTTCCTCTCCGTTTATGATAGTGGTCCCGCAACATTCCGTAGTGAGGATTTAATCTTTGGTGAGTTTAACCAAACTGAAGTTGAAATCTGTGATTTTTCAGCATTTAACATGTCGTTGAAAGAGAAATCGGTTAAGGCATTAGGTGCTCAGAATTTTCAAGGCATTTTATTTAAAGCCACTTTTCCTAAAGAACTGGCTCATTGGGTTTATGTTTGTGATAAGAAAGAAGCAGGTTTAAGAAAAGAAGGTGAAATTGCCTTGATGGATAATCCGTCTTTTAATCGCTATTTTGATGTGTTTACTGAAGATCAAATCTTAGCCAGATATGCTTTATCGCCTAAGTTAATGGAACGTTTTTGTGGACTGAAAGAGAAATTTAATTGCCCTGTTTCGATGGTGCTTCGTAACCGAGAAGTGATTATTGCGCTTAATTTAGGAAAGAATAGTTTTGAACCGTCCTTTGAAAAGTCATTGCTAGAAGACAATACGATTCGTGATTATATTTCGAGTATCAAAGGCTTTACAGATATGGTGAAAGAACTCGGGTTAAATAACCATATTTGGAAATAAGTGTTAATGTAATAAAAAAGACGAGTTTAGATAAAAACTCGTCTTTTTGTTTATATGCTATGTATTTGTTTATTGGTTTTTTAACACCGAAAATTTTGACCGCACTTTTATTTCGCAAAATAGTCAGTTTTTTGCTATAATTCCGCACAATTTTCATTACAAAATAGAGAAAAACTATGTCAGAAACACCGGTTACAGAAAATGCTTATGGTGCATCAAGTATTAAAGTCTTAAAAGGGCTTGATGCGGTTCGGAAACGTCCGGGCATGTATATTGGGGATACCGATGATGGAACAGGCCTACACCATATGGTGTTTGAGGTAGTGGATAACGCGATCGATGAAGCACTTGCTGGCTATTGTTCCGATATTATCGTTACTATTCATGATGACAATTCTGTTTCCGTGCAAGATGACGGCCGTGGTATTCCAGTAGATATCCACCCAGAGGAAGGGGTTTCTGCGGCAGAAGTTATTATGACAGTGCTTCATGCGGGCGGTAAATTCGATGATAACTCTTATAAAGTATCAGGTGGCTTGCACGGAGTGGGTGTTTCGGTAGTAAATGCACTTTCTGATAAATTGCAATTAACTATTCGTCGCCAAGGTCATGTGTACGAGCAATTCTATCACTTGGGTGAGCCTCAAGGGCCTTTAACTATTATCGGTGAAACTCAAACGACGGGTACAACGGTGCGTTTCTGGCCAAGTCCAGAAATCTTTGCAATTACAACTTTCGATTACAAAATTTTAGCAAAACGCTTACGTGAGCTTTCATTCTTAAACTCTGGTGTATCAATTCGTTTAATCGATAAACGTGATGGCACAGAAGATCACTTCCATTACGAAGGTGGTATTCAAGCGTTCGTTGAATATTTAAATAAAAATAAAAATCCAATTCACCCAAAACCATTCTATTTTTCAGCTGAAAATGACGGTATTGGTGTGGAAGTCGCATTGCAATGATGGCGTAAACGAAAACGTTTATTGCTTTACTAATAACATTCCACAACGTGATGGTGGTACTCACTTAGCCGGTTTCCGTGGCGCATTAACCCGTAGCTTAAATAACTATATGGAAAGCGAAGGGTTACTGAAAAAAGAGAAAGTGAGCACATCAGGTGACGACGCGCGTGAAGGTTTGGTAGCGATTATCTCAGTGAAAGTGCCCGATCCTAAATTCTCTTCACAAACAAAAGACAAATTAGTGTCTTCTGAAGTGAAAAGTGCGGTTGAATCTGCCATGAATGAGCGTATGCAGGAATATTTATTAGAAAATCCAGCGGATGCAAAAATCATTGTAAATCAAATTATTACAGCTGCACGTGCGCGTGAAGCGGCTCGTAAAGCCCGCGAAATGACCCGTCGTAAAGGTGCATTAGATATTGCGGGCCTTCCGGGTAAATTAGCGGACTGCCAAGAAAAAGATCCAGCACTTTCAGAACTTTACCTCGTGGAGGGGGATTCTGCGGGGGGGTCGGCAAAATCAGGTCGTGATCGTAAAACCCAAGCAATTCTGCCATTAAAAGGTAAAATTCTTAACGTTGAAAAAGCACGTTTTGACAAAATGCTTTCTTCTCAAGAAGTGGGCACATTAATTACAGCGCTTGGCTGTGGTATTGGTCGTGATGAATATAATCCAGATAAATTACGTTACCACCACATCATTATCATGACCGATGCGGACGTGGACGGTTCACACATTCGTACCTTATTGTTGACCTTCTTCTATCGTCAAATGCCAGAATTAATTGAGCGTGGTTATGTGTATATTGCTCAGCCACCACTTTATAAAGTGAAAAAAGGTAAACAAGAGCGTTACATCAAAGATAACGACGAAATGGTGCAATATGAATTAATGCTTGCGTTAGATGGTGCCGCGTTGCATATCAGTGCTAACGCACCAGCAATGAATGATTTAGTGTTTGAGAAATTAGTGAGTGAATATAACAATGTTCAGAAATTAATTACTCGCTTAAGTCGTTACTATCCGGAGCCATTATTACAAGGTTTGGTTTATCAACCACAATTAACCGTTGAGTTAATGCGTAATGAAAGTGCGGTCGAAAATTGGGCAAATTCTTTCGTTGCATACTTAACTGAAAAAGAAACAGAAGCGCATTTATATTCAGCGAGAACGCAGTTTAACAGCGAACGCCAAGTATATGAAGCAGTCATTACTGTTCGTAAACATGGTATTGATACCGATTACTTCATCAACTTTGATTTTGTCACGGGTAATGAGTTTGCGAAGATTACTGCCTTCGGTCAGCAAGTGAATGGCTTGCTAGAAGAGGGCGCTTACGTTACTCGTGGTGAAAAAACGCAACCTGTTCAATCATTTGAACAAGCCGTTGAATGGTTGATGAAAGAATCACGTCGAGGCTTAGAAATCCAACGTTACAAAGGGTTAGGTGAAATGAACGCTGAGCAACTTTGGGAAACCACCATGGATCCAAATGCTCGTCGTATGTTAAAAGTATCAATTAAAGATGCTGTTGCCGCAGACCAACTCTTCACTACATTAATGGGTGATGAAGTTGAGCCTCGTCGTGAATTCATCGAAATGAATGCCTTGCGAGCAAACTTAGACGTTTAGTCTAACATTCAAAAATATCACTAAAAATGACCGCACTTAGGGAAACCAAGTGCGGTATTTTTTTGAGTTAGATCACAAAAATAAAAATAATTCTCAATTCTATCTATTTTTTTATTTTATTCTTTTCTATAATTCTGCCAATTTTGCTATTTAAGGATAACAATATGAAAAAGAATAAATTTTTGGCAGTAGCCTATGGAATTTTACCTATTGCTACGGTATCCATTTCTCCATCTTCTTTTGCAGAAGAACAATTAGAGACGATTAAACACAAGCAGCAGTTGAACATAAAAGTGCTGCAGCTATTCAAAAAGAACTCATTCGAGATAATCGAGATTTAGTACGCTATACAACTGATGTTGGTATTAGTGATAATGGCCGATTTTTAAAAGGTTTCTCTATCCGTGGTGTGGAAGGAAACCGTGTTGGTATCAGTGTAGATGGGGTAAATTTACCTGATAGTGAAGAAAATACCTTATATTCGCGTTATGGGAACTTTAACTCTTCGCGCTTGAGTATTGATTCAGAGTTGGTTAGAGATATTGATATCGTTCGAGGATCAGATGCCTTTAATTCTGGTAGTGGTGCTTTAGGTGGAGGTGTTAATTACCATACTTTAGATGCGCAGGATATCGTTAAATCTAATAATAAATTTGGAGCTTTATTGCGTGGTGGATATGGTAGTAAGAATAGTGAATGGGTTAGAACATTAGGTTTTGGATATGTTGGCGATAAAGTGGATGCTATTTTTATGTATTCACAACGTACAGGTCACCAAATGAAAAGTAAGGGAGAGGGTCCTGAGTTTAACTACTCGAAAAGCCAACATCCAGATCCTGCTACTCACCGTTTTCATAGTTATCTAGCTAAGGTTGGTTATCAAATTACGCCTCACCATAAGGTTGGTATCGGTGTTAATGGTCAAAAAGGTAGCCGATATGTAGATGAACGCAGTTATACTTCTTTCGGAAGTGCTTGGCGTGAAGCGGATGACCAAAATAAACGTATCAATATCAACGCATACTACCTTTATACGCCAGAGTCTAACTACTTGTCATTTGGTAAATTGGATTTTGATTATCAAAAAACAGATTTGGCAGCAGTCAACTATAAAGGACTGCGCGATTGGCTAACAAATGAGAAAAAATTAGGTGAAGTTTTTGATCGTCGCATGAAAACTGAATTTAAACGAGTTTCTGCTGAATTAGAAAGTATGCCGTTTAAGTGGGGAGGGGATCATATTTTCTCTTTTAAAACTTATATAAGTGAACGTGAGTTTAAAAATATTAATCATGACACTAATGAGTATGGATTAGATGAATGGTACACCATTCAAAGACCTGTAAAAACGAAAATATATGGCGCGTCTTTAAAAGATCAAATTACATGGAATCCTCGTTTTGAAAGCGGTTGGAAGCCAACACTCTCAGCAAATCTCGGTCTTCGTTATGATTATGCTAAACTTTCTCCTAAAGCTTTAAATGCGGCTTGTAGTAAGGCTTGTTTAGCTGAAGGTGAACCTTCTCAAAGTAGCTTCTCAAATTGGAGTGGATTTCTTGGGTTAGGAATACAACCGACAGATACGTGGAAATTCGGTTATCAACTAAGTACTGGTTACCGGATTCCTACTGCTACTGAATTATATTTCAGCTTTACTAATGCTTATGGTACATGGAAATCTAATCCAGGATTAAAGTCAGAACGAAGCATCAACCATACGCTTTTTGCTAAGGCACAAAATGAAAAAGGTATGCTTGATATTAACCTATATCAAACTCGTTATCGGAATTTCTTGTTTGAACAAGAAAGTATCATTGAACAAACTCAATATGGACGGATTTACCAAACGCCAATGCAACAAATGGTTAATGTCGATAATGCCCGGGTAAGTGGTATAGAGGTAAAAGGAAGTCTTAATTTAGATACTGTTCTTCCAGCTCCTAAGGGATTAAAACTATATGGTGCATTAGGTTATAGCAAAGGCAAATTATCTAATTCAACCAGCATGCTTTCAATTCAACCGCTAAAAGCTGTTTTGGGGCTTGATTATGAAGATCCAAATGGTAAATGGGGTATTTTTAGTCGATTAACCTATTTAGGTGGTAAAAAAGCAAAAGATGCGAAAACATTTGAAATTAAAACGCGTTGTTTATCATGGACCAACGATCCTTGGTTAGGTGATTATTGTTCAAAAGAAGAGTTATATCAATCTATTGAAAACTATAAATATCTTAATAAATCTGTTTATTTAGTTGATTTATTTGGATTCTATAAAGTGACTGAAGATATTACATTAAGAGCTGGGGTATATAACCTTTTTGATAAAAAATATCATACTTGGGATGCTTTGCGCGGTATTAATGCACACAGTACAACAAATAATATTGATAGAAATGGATTAGGTCTTGAACGCTTCTATGCACCTGGGCGCAACTTTGCAGCCTCTATTGAAATTCGTTTTTAATTATTAAATTGTTTATAGCAAAGTACGCATAGTAATGTGCGTACTTCTTTTTGTTTTAGGAGCAATCATTATGATGATAGATAAACGCCTAATTAACACGGTGGCCGACAGTAAAAAATGGATTGGAATCACGGTGTTATGGAACTGGGTGGCGTTAATTGGTGGGATTATAAGTGCCGTCGTGTTTTCTTATATTTTACAGGCGGCTTATTTTAATGAATTGGGCCCGATAAGTGCGGTCATTTTGGGCATCGTTTTGGTTGCTGCTTTGGCATTGCGTGCCTTTGCGGGTAAAAAATCGGTGCAGGCTTCTTATTTTGCCAGTACGAAAGTGAAACATGAGTTGCGTAGCCTCATTTATCGCAAATTGGCTTCGATGCCACTTAACCAAGTGAATCAACAATCTACTTCAAGTATTATCCAAGTGGCTTCAGAAGGTGTGGAGCAGCTTGAAATTTACTTTGGGCGTTATTTACCTCAGCTTTTTTAGAGCTTGCTTGCCCCGCTCACACTCTTCGCTTTTCTGATCTTTTTCAGCTTTAAAACAGCCGTGATTTTGCTGATTTGCGTGCCGCTGATTCCTATGTCGATCATTGCAGTGAATAAAATTGCGAAAAAACTCTTGGCAAAATATTGGTCCATTTATGTGGGATTAGGCAGCAGTTTCTTAGATAACCTACAAGGTTTAATCACGCTGAAAATCTATCAAGATGATGCTTATAAAGCGAAAGCAATGGATGAAGAAGCAGAACATTTCCGCAAAATCACTATGAAAGTACTGACCATGCAGCTTAACTCGGTATCACTGATGGATTTACTTGCTTACGGTGGTGCTGCAATCGGGATTTTAACAGCTCTGTTGCAATTCCAAGACAATCAATTAACCGTATTAGGTGTCATTTTATTTATTCTACTTTCTTCTGAATTCTTTATTCCACTTCGTTTATTGGGTTCTTTCTTCCATGTGGCGATGAATGGTAAAGCGGCATCAGATAAGAT
>CBCSVJ010000006.1:0-15129 GCA_965143545.1 uncultured Haemophilus sp.
GATGAGGATGCTCTCTTAACTTATGATTATGACGATGATGATCGTTATAGCGAAGACGAAGAAGAATAAAAAAGTGCGGTTAATTTTAACCGCACTTTTTCTTTTTAAAGGATATCGAGTAATTCAACTTCAAACACTAAGGTTGAGAATGGTGGGATAGATGCGCCCGCACCACGTTCACCGTAAGCTAGTTCGTGTGGAATAGTGAGTTTCCATTTAGAACCAACAGGCATCATTTGTAATGCTTCAACCCAACCACGAATTACGCCATTTACTGGGAATTCAGCTGGTGCACCACGAGCAACAGAACTGTCGAATACGGTACCATCTGGTAATGTACCTGTGTAGTGAACACGTACTTTATCAGTTGCAGATGGTTTGTTTCCGTTACCTTCGGTTAAAATTTCGTATTGTAAACCGCTGTCAGTCACTTTTACGCCCGCTTTTTTCGCGTTTTTTTCTAAGAATTTTTTACCTTCTTCTTCAATCGCTTTAAATTGCGCTTGTTGTGCTTCAGCCGCTTGCTGTTGAAGTGCTTGAACGGAATGCATTAAATCATTAATTTCTAATGCTGGTTGATTGCGGTTTAACGCGTCGAAAATGCCTTTTGCTACCGCTTCAACAGAAATATCCATTTGGCTATCTGCTAATTGTTGACCGATTTGTAAACCGATACCGTAGCTGCCTTTTTCAGAAATACTTTCTAATTTTACTTGTTCAAAAATTTGAGCTGTCATGTTTTTTCCTTTGTTGTAAAACTATTTTTTCAATGCCAAGATTTCACCCATGCGAACAGGTTCATCAACACTTAAATGATCGGCAATTTGCACTTGATCGGCTTGGAATAAATTAATCACGGTAGAACCAAGTTGGAACCAACCCATTTCTTGACCTTTGCTTAATTTAACCGCACTTTCACCTTCATAAGTCCACACTTTTACTTCGTTATGACGTGGTGGGTTAATGACACCAGCCCAAACAGTGCCGATACTTGCAGTAATTGTTGCACCTACTAAGATTTGTACCATGGTGCCGAATTCAGTATCAAAGACACAAATCACACGTTCATTACGTGCGAAGAGGTTCGGCACATGTTTCGCTAAAAATGGATTGACGGAGAATAAATCACCCGGTACGTAAATCATTTTGCGAAGTGTACCATCACATGGCATATGCACACGGTGATAATCACGTGGTGATAAATAAGTGGTGACGAATTCCCCATTTTTAAAGGTCTCAGTTAAATCTTTATCTTCCGCTAATAAATCGTTTAAGCTGAAGAAGTGACCTTTTGCTTGTAATAGGCGGTCATCTTCAATGTGTCCACATTCACTCACACGGCCATCCGCAGGGCAGCAAAGTGCGGTTGGATTTTGGTTAATTGGTCGTGCATTTTCTTTTAATGGACGGATAAAGAATTCATTAAAACTGGCGTAGTTACTGAATTTTTCTTTTTCAGCAATGCTCATATCAATGTTGTATTTTTTTGCAAACGCTTTAATCACAAAATGTGTCACAGCGCCCCATTTTTGTTTAGCTAACCAACCTGCTGCTTGTGTCATATAGATTTGAGGCATCACATATTGAAATGCAACTTTTAGGCGTTGCCAATAAGAAATTGGGTTCATTGATTTCTCCAATAAGATTTAAAAGTCGGGCGATTATAACAACTTATTTCACTTGTGCAATGTTAGTCGAGTTTTTTGCGTAAGATACAAGCAAGAAGCCGACATTTGTCGGCCTCTTTTTGCGTTTATAAAATCATTTTGACTAATTTGTCTGCTTGAATCCGAGCAAATTTTTTCAACAGTTTTTGCACCGGTTCAGGATATTGCGTCAATTCTTCTAATTCAGAATAATCTTGCAATACTTTGGTATGTTGGCGGATGTGCGACAATTCTTGTTCCACTTGAGGCAGAAGTTCTTGTCTTGGATCGTGGATTAATAATCCATTTTCCGCATCTAAACGCCATGCGCGCGGGTTTAAGTTGTTTCCCGTTAAAAGAATATACTGGTTGTCCACCCAAACACCTTTGAGGTGATAAGTGTTATCACCATCTTTCCATAAACGCACAGTTAAATGGCCATTTTTAATGTAAGCATCAAATTTCTCGCAGAAACGACGAAGATTGCTTTCATATAAATAAGGCAATGCACCAGCCATTTTAAACGGCTGCTCTGGTGGAATATAGAAATCGTTCGCGACTTTATCACCCACGATAATTTCGACACGCTTTCCTTGCTCTAATAAGCGGGCAAGTTTACTTCTTAGTGTGCGCGGGAAGTTGAAATAAGGCGTACAAATCACCAATTTTTCCTGCACTTGTAAGAATAAGTCCTCAATGACTTGGTTTAACTCATTGCCCGATGCACCTAAACCAAAAAGTGGTGAAATGGTTAAAACATCGGAAAAACCAACCGCACTTTCCAACTGATATTCCGCATGGGCAGATAAGTTTTTACGATAAGCTTTTATTGCACTACGAATTTCTTTGGTGCGAGGACGATTAGCCACATCTAATGGATGTACAGCGCTGAAATCCAATAAATAATCATTGATGAAATTAACCATAGAGTCAGCCAGTGCAGCATTATGGATTTTTTGATATCGGTCGTAACGGTATTTATCTTGCTGTTGTAAATACACGTTATTGATACTTGCGCCGCTATAAAGGACGGTATCATCAAACACAAAGCCTTTAATATGCAATACACCGAAGACTTCACGGGTATTAATAGGCACACCGAAGAACATATTTGGTTCATCGGGAAGTTGATAGGTTTGGCGTTGTTCACAATACCAATCAGCGTTAGTAGCAGATTTTTCTGCTCCGAGTAAATTGCGTTGTCCGCGATGCCAATCCACTAAAATTTTCACATCCAATTCTGGATGATCTTGTTTTACGCGATAAATCTCATTGAGAATTTCTTGTCCCGCTTCATCTTTTTGCCAATAAAGCGCGGTCACGTAAATGCGTTTTTTAGCTTGGCGAATTAATTCTATAATTTGTGCTTTGAATTCAAGCGGACTAAACAGAAACTCAACCTGTTCAGCCTGTAAAGGAAGAAAAGGTAAATTTTTTAAATTTTGTTCTGCTCGTTTAGCTTTATTGATTAACATAATCGATCTCTACACTAAAAATCAATGCTCTAGTTTACAATATTTCCTTTGAGGATTGATAGAAAAAAGGTTTTTTTTCGTTATAATGCTCACAAATTTTCGCATTTTTTGGCGAATTATTATCCAATTTTTCCTTCGAGAAGCAAATTATGAGCAATTCACGCAAACTATCATTCCAAACAAATTCCACCAAATCTTTTCAAGAGCGTAGCCCAAAACGTGCATTTAATGACAAAGAACGTCGCTTTGATGAGCGTCGTAATAATGAAAAACGTGAGGGAAATCGACCGCACTTTGATAAAAAACGGGATGATCGTAAACCTTCTCGTGGTTTCCAACAGCAAGAAGTGAGAGAACCGAAAATTGCTGAACTTTCATTAAATAAAGCGAATGGTGAAAGTGGCTCGGTAAAAGTAACAGTAAAAAGCACTGGCGTGAGTTATAAAGCGAAAGAAAAGAAAACGGGCGCATTATCACCACGCGCACCGGAGAAAATTAAAAAGAATCGTGCTGAAGAAATGAAAGTGTATGGCGAAAATGCGTGCTTGGAATTGTTTGCAGAACGTCCGGAGAGCATGGTTCGCGTATGGGCAACGGTGCAAATGGCACATCGAATTGGCGAGATTTTCAGTTATTTAGCCGCAAATAAAAAAGTGTATCACGTAGTGGATAGCGATGAGCTAAGCTTAGTAAGTGGCACGGAGCATCACGGCGGCATTTGTATGTTAGTGAAAAAACAACGTACTTTTTCTTTGCAAGGTTATTTAGATGTCCCGCGTCAAGAAGACTGCTTAGTGGTGCTTGATCAAGTTAATAATGCGCAAAACCTAGGTGGTGTTGTGCGTACTTGTGCTTTCTATGGCATTAAAAATGTGGTAACAAATCAAGTTGAACAGCTTTATGCACCGGCTGCTATGCGTGTAGCGGAAGGTGGAATGGAGCATATTCGTATTTTAGAAACAGAAAGTACTGAAATCGCTTTAGAGGCTTTACGTAAAGCTGGCTATCAGATTATTCATGTCTCAACCAACAAACAAGGTGTTGCGTTGGAACAACTCAAATTTGCAGCAAAAGTTGCATTAGTCTTGAGTGAAGGCAGCACAGATGATATTCGTGAGAAAGAAGATGTGAATGTGCGTCTTTCTTTAAGTAATCCATTAAAAACCGGATTAAATATTGCGGTAAATACAGGAATTTTGTTAGCGCATTGGTATGTGAAATAACCTCAAGTGCGGTTATTTTTACACTTATTTTTAAGGTTGGCAGATGTCGGCCTTTTTCTTTTTTTAAATGATGACTCACTCAATTTTTCATCTTTCTTTCATAAAGTTTTTGGGGGAAGTTGGACAAAAGATCTATACT
Source organism: uncultured Haemophilus sp. (assembly GCA_965143545.1). Taxonomy (GTDB): domain Bacteria; phylum Pseudomonadota; class Gammaproteobacteria; order Enterobacterales; family Pasteurellaceae; genus Haemophilus_D. The sequence continues at coordinate 4,484 of CBCSVJ010000006.1, forward strand.
ATTTCGAGTAGTTATTTAACAGGGAGTTTTTATGCCTGAACGTTCAGCCAATATTAGTACACATGATCCTTTCGGAAGTTTATTAGGTTATGCACCGGGTGGGATTGCGATTTATTCATCAGATTATCACACTGCTGATGAGAAAGAGTATCCAGATGATGCTGCCTTTCGCAGCTATTTAGGAAGAGAGTACATGGGCTACAAATGGCAGTGTGTAGAATTTGCTCGCCGTTATTTATATCTCAATCATGGCATGGTGTTTACTGATGTAGGAATGGCTTACGAGATCTTTTCTCTACGATTTTTACGTCAAGTGGTAAATGATGCCTTATTACCCCTACAAGCCTTTGCAAATGGTTGCAAACGTAAACCTGAAGCAGGAGCCCTATTAATTTGGCAAGAGGGGGGCGAATTTAAACATACGGGGCATGTGGCGATTATTACCGAAGTCTTAGAGGATAAAATCCGCATTGCCGAGCAAAACGTGATACATACTCGCTTACAAATCGGACAGCAATGGACTCGTGAATTAACGATGACAGTTTCTGAAATTGGTTATTTTCTGCATGAAACCTATGATGACACCGAAATTTTAGGTTGGATGATCCAAACGGAAGATACCGAATATAGTCTGCCACAGCCAACACCAGAAAAAGACAAACTTGAAATTCATGCAGAACATATTGAAAACAACGGTCAGTTTGAACACAAATGGCTGAATGAGCAAAATGAATTTGAAGCCGCCTATGTGAAGGCAATGGGTGGGCACAAAGTCAGCCATTCTGATCAATATCGTTATTTTACGATGTCTGAAACAGCACAGCATGAGTTGATTCGTGCAACCAATGAATTACATTTAATGTATTTGCATGCCACAGATAAAGTTTTAAAAGACGATAAGTTATTAGAATATTTCAATATTCCAAAATTATTATGGCCTCGCTTGCGATTGTCTTGGCAAAATCGACGTTATCAAACCATTACGGGGCGTTTAGATTTTTGCATGGATAGTCGCGGATTGAAAGTGTATGAATACAATGCAGATTCTGCCTCTTGTCATGCGGAAGCCGGTGAGTTTATGAATCGATGGGCAATTCAAGGCGGATTGAATATGGGTGAAAACCCTGCTGATGGCTTACGTAATGCATTAGCGGATTGTTGGAAACACAGTGAAGCGACGCCGCTTGTTCATATTATGCAAGATCATGATGATGAAGAAGATTACCATTCATTGTTTATGCGTAATGCACTGGTTCAAGCAGGATTTAAAGCCAAAATTATTCATGGCACAGAGGGATTACATTGGGATAGTCGTGGTCGTTTGATTGATGATGAAGATAACCAAGTAAAAACCGTATGGAAAACGTGGGCCTGGGAAACTATGTTGGAGCAACTTCGTGAAGATTCGACAGGAATGGAAGTAGCACCGCCAATTCGTACGGGATATCCAGAAGACAAAGTGCGGTTAATTGACGTGTTACTTCGTCCGGAAGTCTTAGTTTACGAGCCACTTTGGACAGCCATTCCAAGTAATAAAGCGATCTTACCTGTATTATGGTCATTATTCCCAAATCATCGTTATCTACTTGAAGCGGGATTTGAATTGACACCTGAACTGATTAAAAATGGTTACGCACAAAAACCAATTGCAGGTCGTCGTGGTGATAATGTGAAATTGATTGGTGAGTGTAAATCTGTACTCGATAGCACAGAGGGTCGTTTTGATAAGCAGGAAAGTATTTATCAACAGCTTTGGTGTTTACCAAAAGTGGAAGATCAATATGTTCAGGTTTGTACCTTCACTGTAGGGGGGCATTATGGTGGTAGCTGTTTACGCTCAGACCCGAGTTTGGTTATTATGGGAAACAGTGATATGCAACCGTTAAGAGTATTATTAGATAAATCTTTCCTTAAGAAATAAAAATAAAATCGGCACTCAATGGGTGCCGATTTGTTATTGTTAATTTATAAAATTATTTTGCTTCTTTGTTATCAGTTGGTTTTTCATCTGTTTTTAACATATCAGCAGGAATAAAAGTTTGTTGTACTTTTGACATATCTGGAAGATGGTGTGCAATCCCTTTGTGACAGTCGATACAGGTTTTGTTTTGTTCCTGTGCAAGTGCGTGCATTTGTTGTGCCACAGTTTTTTGTTGTGAGTAATCCATATCATTAAAGTTATGGCAGTTACGACACTCTTGTGAGTTATTCGCTTTCATACGCGCCCATTCGCGTTCAGCCATTTCTAAACGATGTTTTTCAAATTTCTCTTTAGTATCAACTTTACCCGTATAGTATGCTAATACTTCAGTAGAAGCCTGCATTTTACGAATCATTTTTGGCACAAATTCATGAGGAACGTGACAGTCAGAACAAATCGCTTTCACACCTGAACGGTTGCTAAAGTGAATTGATGCTTGGTATTCAGGTACAACATCGTTAGTATGACAATCTGAACAGAATTGTTCAGTATTAGTTGCTGACATACCGACATTAAATAGGTTAGTTCCAACAATAGTACCAATGATAGTTAATAAAATCACCCCACCAATTGCCATTTTGCTCGGCGAGCGTAACCAACGACAAACTTTTTGAATGCTTGATTTAATCATGGTTTAGCTCCTTATTTACCTTGCGTTTTACGAATAGTTTCGAATTTATTTTGAATAATTGGATTTACGTTAGTTTGCTGAACGTGGCATTGTAAACAGAAATAACGACGTGGTGAGGTACCTTCTGTTTTTTGACCATCACGTGTTAAGAAATGACTCTCAGGAACACGTGGCGCACCCGTTGTTGGGGCAACATCTGGCGCGTGGCAACCTAAACATTGATTCGCAGTTTTAGTTACTTGTAAGCCACGAATGCTGTGTGGAACAAGTGGGGGTTGGTTAGGAAAAGTAACAGGAATATTGCCTACATCTTTATAAGGATTATTAAATGCAGGTGCAAGACTTTCTGCTGTTTTATCGATGCTGTTTGCAACTTGTGGTGTATCAGCAAATGCCAATCCACTACATAAAGCCAGCATGAAAATAAATGATTTTTTCATGAAATCCACTCCATTAAATAATTAAATATTTTTAATTTTTATTTGTTTCTCAAATCGAGATCCAAATGTAAATACATTTTCTGCGCACACGTCAATACAGCGTCCACAAGTAATACAATCTTTTGCCAATACAATTTGGCTATCTTCTGGTCCACCGTGTAAAGGAAGTCTTAATACTTGCGGCTCTGGGCAAACATTATAACAATCAATACAACGGTCACAGCGATCACGATCGATTACATTAACTTTTATTAAACTTTTACTGCCAATGACACTATAAATCGCACCAATCGGACAAAGGTGACCGCACCAACCATGTTCGGCAACAAGTAAGTCAAATAAAAAGATGACCGCAACTAACCAAAGGGTTGCACCTGTACCAAAAACAAAGATGCGTCCAAGTGCTGCAACAGGATTTATCCACTCCCACAAGAGCGTACCAGTTATCGCACTACCAACTAAAATCACCGCTAAAATCACATATCGAAGCTGACGGGAGATTTTTAAGGATTGTCGAATACCCAATTTTCTACGTAACCAAGCTGCGGTATCAGTCACTATATTCATTGGGCAGACCCAACTACAGAAGGCTTTGCTTGCAACGATAGCGTAGAATATGACAATCACTAAGGCACCAATAATCGTTGTGATTTCTGCTAGGTAACCTGTCACTAAACTTTCAGCGGTAATCAATGGATCTGTCAATGGCACAGTATCCAAAAGCATGCTTGAGCTGTAATTGCCTTTTAGAATCCAAACTTGCCAAATCGGGCCGCTTAAGAACATTAAAATAATACTTAATTGACTGATTCGACGTAGAATTAAAAAGCGATAAGCATGCCACCAACCGAGTTTTTGGCGAGCTTCTAAGCCTGCATCTTTAGGCTTATTTGGGGTATATTTTTCAGCCATTATTTAACCCCCTTAATGTTTAAGTCCAGATTTGGGAATTGCTCTGCTTCCGGAACTGTTGTTGGATTTGGTACATAATCCATTGTTGCACGGTTTGGTGTTGCAACTTTTTGGTTCGGTTGAACTTGCATTGGCTGATAAACCGGCTCATGTGAGCCTTCCGGCATACGAGCATCCATTGCTGGACGTAAGCCATCTGGATGTTGCTCCTCAATTAAGGATTTTCCGGCGTTTTGTTTTTCTTTCCAGCCTAAGCGATAGTGGCGACCGAGTAATCCTTTGGCGATATCCATCGGTAAGACTTTAATTGCCGCTTCTTCTAACACACAAGCTTGTTCGCATTTACCGCATCCGGTGCAAGCATCAGAGTGAACAGTTGGAATAAGCTTTGCATGAATCCCTGTACGATCATTGTGGATACGTTCAAGTGTAATCGCTTTATCTACTAATGGACAAACGCGATAACACACATCACAACGCAACCCCTGCCAGTTAAGACAAGTTTCATGGTCTAGCAATACGGCTAACCCCATTCTCGCATCATTGATGTCTTTAAGTTCCTCACTTAATGCGCCACTTGGGCAAGCATTCATACATGGAATATCCGGACACATTTCGCAAGGTTTATCCCGAGCGATAAAATAAGGCGTGCCCGCTTCCATTGGTGAAATCAGCGAAGCTAAATGCAACATATCATATGGACACGCTTGGACGCATTGTCCGCAGCGGGTACAAGCTGCCAAGAAATCCTTTTCCGGTAAAGCACCAGGTGGGCGTAAGGCGATTCCTTCTTTAGCTTGTTGTTGCTGTAAGCCAAGAATAATACCAACCCCACACACTCCGGCAGCCGTTCTTGTCACATTTTTTAAAAACTGACGACGGTTAGGATCAAGTCTCATCTGCGTTTCCTTTTATAAGCGGCCCGATTTTGTGAAAATGTTGCAAAATTTGACCGCTCTTATTTTAAATTCCCTTCTCTTGAAAGAGAGGAGTGACTAGAAACGAAAGGAAAATCCTACGCTTTTTCCACTTTTACCGCACATTTTTTGAAGTCGGTTTCGCCTGAAATTGGATCGGTTGCATCCAATGTTAATTTGTTTGCAAGCTGACCCGCATCAAAGAAGGTGGTGTAGATTAAGCCCTGAGGACATTTGTTACGACCACGGGTATCTAAGTAAGAAACCATTTCACCACGACGAGTAATTAACTTCACTTTATCCCCATGACGTAAGCCATATTTTTTTGCATCCGCTGGGTGCATCCAAACTAAGTTGTTCGGGAACGCACGGTGTAATTCAGGTACACGACGAGTCATAGTACCGGTATGCCAGTGCTCAAGTACACGACCAGTACATAACCATAATGGATATTCTTCATCCGGTGATTCTGCAGGGTCTTCATAAGGCACACCTAAGATAATTGCTTTTTTATCTGGATAACCGTAGAAAGCAACATCTTCGCCTGCTTTAACGTACGGGTCAAAGCCTTCACGGTAACGCCATAAGGTTTCTTTACCGTCAACAACCGGCCAACGTAAACCACGTACTTGGTGGTAAGTATCAAATGGTGCTAAGTCATGACCATGACCACGTCCGAAGTCAGCGTATTCTTCGAATAAACCTTTTTGTAGGTAGTAACCAAAGTGATCGGCTTCATCATTGATGTATCCAGGAACATCCGTTGGTACTTTAAATTTGTTTACTTCACCATTTTCGAAAAGTACTTGGTATAAGGTTTTACCACGGTATTCTGGCATTTGAGCTAATAATTCTTCACCCCATACTTCATCCGTTTTGAAGTATTTAGCAAATTCAACAATTTGCCATAAGTCAGAACGAGACTCACCTGGGCCTTTCACTTGTTGACGCCATAATTGAGTACGACGTTCAGCGTTACCGTAGCCCCCTTCTTTTTCTACCCACATACAAGTTGGAAGAATTAAGTCTGCTGCAACCGCAGAAACGGATGGGTAAGGGTCTGAAACAACGATAAAGTTCTCAGGGTTACGCCAACCAGGGAAAATTTCGTCATTGATATTTGGACCACCTTGCATATTGTTGGTGGACATTTGCCATAAGAAATTTAGTTTACCGTCTTTTAAGGCACGGCTTTGTTGTACCGCTGGATAGCCAGGTACAGTTGGGATGGTGCCTTTTGGTAATTTCCATTTTTTCTCTGTAATTTCAACGTGTTTTGGATTGGTTACTACCATGTCCGCTGGTAAACGGTGAACGAAAGTACCTACTTCACGTGCTGTACCACAAGCTGAAGGTTGACCAGTTAATGAGAACGGACCACAACCTGGTTTAGAAATTTTACCGGTTAATAAGTGTACGTTATAGATCATGTGGTTAACCCATACACCACGAGTGTGTTGGTTAAAGCCCATTGTCCAGTAAGATACTAAGTTTTGTTCTGGATCTGCGTACATCTTCGCAAGAGTTTCAAGCTGATCTTTTGGTACACCAGAAATACGGTGTGCTTCATCTAATGTATAAGGTGCAACGATTTTCTTGAATTCTTCGAAGTCAGAATCATGCATTTTACCTGCGGTTTTACGGTTTTTCGCTGCAACTTCAAGTGGGTGTTCTGGGCGTAAACCATAACCAATATCTGTTTCACCACGTTTGAATTTAGTGTGTTTATTAACGAAGTCCCAGTTTACTTTATCGTTTTGGATAATGTAGTTAGCGATATAGTTAAGAATTGCAAGGTCTGAATGTGGATTAAACACGATAGGCACATCAGCTAATTCAAACGAACGGTGTTCGAATGTTGACATAACCACAACTTTCACATTATCAGAAGAAAGACGACGGTCAGAAATACGAGACCACAAAATTGGGTGCATTTCCGCCATGTTTGAACCCCAAAGCACAAACGCATCAGTTTTTTCGATGTCGTTATAGCAGCCCATAGGTTCATCCATACCAAATGTACGCATAAACGCAACCGCAGCAGACGCCATACAGTGACGAGCATTCGGGTCGATAGTATTTGAACGAAGACCAGCTTTCCAAAGTTTTACTTTTGCATAGCCTTCATAAATAGTCGTTTGACCGGAAGAGAACATCCCAACAGCATTTGGTTCTTTTTTCTTCAAGATGTCTTTGATTTTTTCCGCCATGATAGTGAAAGCCTGATCCCAAGAAACAGGTGTGAAGTCACCTTCTTTATGGAATTTACCATCTTTCATACGTAATAACGGAGTTTGTACACGGTCTGCACCGTACATGATTTTAGAAAGGAAATAACCTTTGATACAGTTTAAACCACGGTTTACCTCTGCATCCGGGTCACCTTGAGTTGCAACAACTCGACCATCTTTGGTTCCTACCAATACGCTACATCCTGTACCACAGAAACGGCATGGGGCTTTATCCCATTTGATGCCCATATCTTCGGTCGCATTAACCTGTTTAACAGGGATGGTCATACCGGCAGCCGCAGCTGCTGCAAGCGCAGCATTGGCTTTCATAAAATCTCTACGATTAAGTTCCATAGTTTTCCCCACTCGTTGTTGAATGTTTTAGAATATACAAAAGAGTATGTATTCCTAAATTATTTATTTTTCATCTAAGTAATTAGAAATTAAAGAAACGACAATTACTCCTGGGATATCTTTAATTTCATCCATAAGATCCGCTAATGCTAATTGACGGTTACTTTCAAGGGTGACCACCAATTTGCCTTCATCAGATTTTTCGCCATGAATCTCAGCGGTTGGAATCGCTAAAATGGCTTCTTTGACTTGGTTAAGTTTTTCTGGTCTGGCTTGCACAACAATACTGCATACATACCAGTTCTCATTTTCGCTAAATTGACTCATCGATATTTGTTTCAATATTATTAAAAATTTTTATTGCTTTTGTCGGGCAAACACTTAGGCAAGCGCCACAACCATTACAGCTTTCTAAATCCAATATGGGTTTTGCTACACCACCAAGTTGTAATCGAAAACGGATGGCATTCATCGGGCAGCTATCTTGGCAACTTCGACATTCCACTCGATTTTCCGTTAGACATTGCGTTGTAATCTCAACCTTATGTGTCCAAGGCTCTTCTTCTAATGAACGAAAAATTGGTTGTTCACAGACTAAAACACATTTTTGGCAGAAAGTGCACTCGCCCTTGTCAAATTGTATTTCAGGAAAACCGCCATCGCCTTTTACGATAATCTGGGTTTCACATACCAGTATGCAATCACCGCATCGCGTACATTTTTCCGTAAAGTCGCTTTCGTTTATTGACCAAGGTGGACGGATAGCATTAATACCTTGAATTTTCGCGTTTTCAGAATGTAACGATTGTAAAAATTGCCCACGTAATAATTGTCTGCGAGAAGGATTTTCAATCGCCATATTTTTCTTTAAAGTTCGGTATTTTCAAGGGATGCATTATCTAGTGCTAATAAAAAAATAGTAACTACCTAAAAGGAGTAGTTTTTAAGAAATATACACTTTTGTTGAGATAGATCAATGATATTTTGAAGAAATGTTATTAGTGTAAATAAATTGTTAAAATATAAGTGAAAATGATTATTAAATAGGGCGGAAGATCCGCCCTGAAGTGAGTTTAAAATATTATGCGTTTGGGGTTGGGTAATCCCACCAAATATCGAATAATTCACTGATTTCGATTTGTTGTAATTTATTTTCTTCTAACCATTTTTTCACTAATTGGCGATGGCTTTCATCACATTTACCGATTTTCTCTAAGCAAACTAAGCCTTCACAATGTAAATAGACGCTACCTTCATAAGCTAATCCGTTTGGTTGAATCACTTCAGCAATAAAACGATCAACGGTTTCATCGATAGTTTCGATGCTGGTACCTTCAGCAAATTGCCAATTCACTAAAAAGCCTAATTCTTGGAATTCTGCTAAGTGAAGTTTTTTACGTTGACGTTGATTACGAGTTGTCATTTCAATGTTCTCCTATGTTAAGGTAATGGGTATCGTCATCATCTCGATGATTATTTTTTCTTAAAGTATAAATCCCACACGCCGTGACCTAAGCGATGACCGCGCGCCTCAAATTTTGTGAGAGGGCGGAAATCAGGACGTGGAATATAATCTTGTTCGGCAGTATTGATTAAGTTTTCATTGGCTGAAAGGACTTCGAGCATTTGTTCCGCATAGTTTTCCCAGTCCGTTGCCATATGAATAAAGCCATTTGGTTGTAATTTTTGAACGACTTGCTCTACAAAGTGCGGTTGAACAATGCGGCGTTTATGATGTTTTGCTTTATGCCAAGGGTCTGGGAAGAAAAGCTGTAAACCGCCCAATTCGCCGTCTTTCACACAATCACGTAAAATTTCAGTGGCATCATGGCAAATTACGCGAAGGTTTTTCACGCCTTTTTCTACCGCATAAGCAATACAGGCACCCACACCAGGCGTGTGCACTTCAATACCGAGATAATTTTTATCAGGATTGGCTTCTGCCATATCCACTAAAGATTTTCCCATTCCGAAGCCAATTTCTAATATAACGGGATTCGTATTGCCATAAATCGCGGCAAAATCAAAAGGGGTGTTTTGATAATCTAATCCAAGATCAGCCCAGTGATCATTCATCATATTTTTTTGAAAATCACTTAAGCGACCTGTCCGCAACACAAAGCTACGAACTTTACGTTTATAACGACCATCTTCTGTAAATTCAGCCGTTTCAACGGTTTTACGTTTTTGATCAGCAAAGGTTTTTTGCTCTTCTGTCATGGTATTTATTCGCTCAATTAAAATTGGCGGCGATTATACACTAAAAGGCAAGGTTGTGGGATTTTTCCACCTAATTCCCGTATAATAGCGAAAATTTTTAATTGTTTTTTGTTATGAATATTGTCCGAGTTGCATTAGCCGTACCGCTTCCCCGATTTTTTGATTATCTCTATTCGCCCGACTTGTTGCCAATCGTTGGTGGACGAGTGTTGGTGCCTTTTGGTTCGCAAAAACGAGTCGGGATCGTGGTGGATTTGCCCGCTTCTTCGGATGTAGCAAAAGAAAAGTTAAAACCGATTATTGATGTGCTTGATGCTGACTCACTTTTTAATTCCACAATTTGGGATTGGCTGGCTTGGTCCGCTAATTATTATCGTGCTGCATTAGGCGATGTGTTGTTTCAAGCGTTGCCAGTCAAACTCCGCAATGGAGAAAGTGCGGTTAAAAATGACCGCACTTTTTGGCGTATTACGGACCTTGGAAAACAAGCGTTAGAATCAGGTGAGTTAAAACGAGCCAAAAAACAAATTGAAGCCTTAAATTTATTGCTCACGCAAGATCTAGAAAAAGGTAACAATGAGATCAGCTCCGCAATTTGGTCAGCCCTTAAAGGCAAAGATTATGTGGAAGAGATTATTGTACCTTCTGAACAAAAAAGTTGGCAACAAGCTCTAAGGGATAATCCGTTAGTCAATCTTGATAACCGATTGACCTTAAACAAGCAACAAGCCCTTGTATTTAGCCAGTTGCTTTTCCAAGAAGGCTTTAATGTGTGGTTGTTAGAGGGTGTGACTGGTTCAGGTAAAACTGAAATTTACCTGCAATACATTGAAGAAGTCTTAAAGAAAGGCAAACAGGTTTTAGTGCTTGTTCCTGAAATTGGGCTTACCCCTCAGACCGTGAGACGGTTCCAAGCTCGCTTTAATGTAGAAATTGATGTATTGCATTCCAACTTGAATG
>CBCSVJ010000007.1:0-13846 GCA_965143545.1 uncultured Haemophilus sp.
CTCAATCGGATTACATTAACGCGATTGTCAAACTTGGCTCCAGAGTATATGAAGCCGCTACCGTAACTCCACTACAAAAAATGGGCAAATTGTCTGATCGCCTACATAATAATATTTGGATTAAGCGTGAAGACCGCCAGCCAGTAAATAGCTTTAAGCTGCGTGGTGCCTATGCGATGATTTCTAGCCTTTCTGATGAACAAAAACAAGCAGGTGTCATTGCTGCTTCTGCGGGTAATCATGCGCAGGGCGTTGCTTTATCAGCCAAACAACTTGGCTTAAAAGCGTTAATCGTTATGCCACAAAATACACCAAGCATTAAAGTAGATGCAGTTCGTGGATTTGGTGGCGAAGTGTTGCTGCACGGAGCTAATTTTGATGAGGCTAAAGCCAAAGCCATTGAGCTTTCAAAATCTAAACATATGACATTTATCCCGCCATTTGATCATCCATTGGTCATCGCCGGTCAAGGCACATTGGCAATGGAAATGCTACAACAGGTGGCTGATTTGGATTATGTCTTTGTGCAAATCGGAGGCGGTGGTCTCGCCGCTGGCGTAGCGATTTTGCTCAAACAATTTATGCCGGAAATTAAAGTCATTGGTGTCGAGTCCAAAGATTCAGCTTGTTTGAATGCCGCCTTAGAAAAAGGTGAACCTACCGATTTATCACATGTTGGCTTATTTGCTGATGGTGTAGCGGTAAAACGTATTGGTGATGAAACATTCCGTTTATGTCAAAAATATTTAGACGGTATGGTGCTGGTAGATAGTGATGAAGTTTGTGCAGCAATGAAAGATTTATTCGAAAACGTGCGTGCTGTCGCAGAACCTTCTGGCGCCCTAGGATTAGCTGGTTTGAAGAAATACGTGAAACAAAACAATTTGGAAGGCAAAAATATGGCGGCAATTCTATCTGGCGCCAACCTTAACTTCCATACATTGCGTTATGTTTCAGAACGTTGTGAAATTGGTGAAAACCGTGAAGCTTTATTGGCGGTAACCATGCCGGAACAACCGGGTAGCTTCTTAAAATTTGCCCATGTCATCGGTAACCGTGCAGTAACAGAATTCAGTTATCGTTATGCAGATAATCAAAAAGCCTGTATTTTCGTTGGTGTGCGCACGGCTAATGAAGCTGAAAAATCGGAAATTATTGCTGATTTAACGAAAAACGGCTTTGATGTAGAAGATATGTCTGATGATGATATTGCGAAAACTCACGTGCGTTATTTAATGGGTGGACGAGTTTCTAATCATCATGAACGACTTTATAGCTTTGAATTTCCAGAACAAAAAGGCGCTTTACTTAAATTCTTAGAAATTTTGGGTAAACGTTGGAATATTTCATTATTCCATTATCGTGCACATGGAGCTGATTACGGTAATATTCTTGCGGCTTTCCAATTAGGCGAAAAAGATAACGCAGAATTTGAACAAGCTTTAGCAGAACTCGGCTATGTTTATGAAGATGTGAGTGAAAGTAAAGCGTATCGATATTTCTTACGATAGAAAAACAAAAAGAGCGGTCAAAATAACCGCTCTTTTTTATTATCATTAACTTATCGTTTTGATTTAACGAGTTTTTCAGTAAGTTCGTAAGCACGAAGTTTCGCTAACTCTTTAGAAAGTTTAGCTACAAGTAAATCATGATCCACATCAACTGCATGATTCACAATATTTTCTTCCGCTTTACGTTTTGCTTCACGAATACGATCTGCATCTAACTCGCTACCGCGAATTGCAACATCGGCAAGTACTGTTACTACTTTAGGTTGAACTTCTAAGAAGCCGCCTGAAACATAGATAACTTCTTCATTGCCATCTTCAAGGGTGAATTTAACAATCCCCGGCTTAATCGCCGTCATCAAAGGGGTGTGGTTTGGTAAAATACCAAGTTCACCCTCCACACCTGTTGCTTGGATTTGTTTAACAGCACCTTCAAAGATTTTTCGCTCTGCGCTGACTATTATTAGGTTAAATGTCGCCATTTTTGTTCTCCTTCAAATGACTTGAAGTGATTACATATTTTTGGCTTTTTCTAGCGCTTCGTCGATTGTACCGACCATGTAGAACGCTTGTTCTGGAATATGGTCGTATTCGCCGTTTAAAATACCTTTAAAGCCGCGGATAGTTTCTTTTAAAGAAACGTATTTACCTGGAGTACCGTTAAATACCTCAGCAACGAAGAACGGTTGTGATAAGAAACGTTCAATTTTACGCGCACGTGCTACCACAAGTTTGTCATCTTCAGATAACTCGTCCATACCAAGAATTGCGATAATATCTTTTAATTCTTTATAACGTTGTAAGATACCTTGTACGCCACGTGCTACATCATAGTGCTCTTGACCAACAACGAGTGGGTCTAATTGACGTGAAGTTGAATCTAATGGGTCAACCGCAGGGTAAATACCTAAAGACGCAATTTGACGACTTAATACAACTGTTGAGTCTAAGTGTGCAAAGGTTGTTGCCGGAGATGGGTCAGTTAAGTCATCCGCAGGTACGTATACCGCTTGAACAGAGGTAATAGAACCTGTTTTGGTTGAAGTGATACGTTCTTGTAACACACCCATTTCTTCTGCTAATGTCGGTTGGTAACCTACTGCAGATGGCATACGACCTAATAACGCAGATACTTCAGTACCAGCAAGGGTATAACGATAGATATTATCCACGAAGAATAATACATCACGACCTTCGTCACGGAATTTCTCTGCCATAGTTAAACCGGTTAACGCAACACGTAAACGGTTACCTGGTGGCTCATTCATTTGTCCGTAAACTAATGATACTTTATCTAATACGTTAGAATCTTTCATTTCATGATAGAAGTCGTTACCTTCACGAGTACGTTCACCTACACCCGCAAATACGGAGTAACCTGAGTGCTCAATCGCGATATTACGGATTAATTCCATCATGTTAACGGTTTTACCTACACCCGCACCACCGAATAGACCTACTTTACCACCTTTTGCGAATGGACAAATTAAGTCGATAACTTTGATACCAGTTTCTAATAATTCCGTACTGTTAGATTGTTCCTCGTAGCTTGGTGCTGGACGGTGAATAGACCAATTTTCTTCCGCGCCAATTTCACCTTGCTCATCGATTGGTTCACCTAATACGTTCATAATACGGCCTAACGTTTTAGTCCCTACTGGAACTTGAATCGGGTTACCCGTATTTTCTACTTTTAAGCCACGTTTTAAGCCGTCAGATGTACCTAATGCGATACAGCGAACTACACCGCCACCTAATTGTTGTTGAACTTCAAGGGTTAAACCTGATTCAACTTTTAATGCATCGTAAACTTTTGGTACTGCATCTTGTGGGAATTCAACGTCAATCACCGCACCGATGATTTGTACAATTTTTCCTGCTGACATTACCGTTCCTCTTTCATTAAATCGCTGCCGCGCCGGCGACGATTTCGTTTAATTCATTTGTAATACTTGCTTGACGGGCTTTATTGTAAACTAATCGCAAGTCATTGATTAAATTACCTGCATTATCAGTTGCCGCTTTCATTGCTACCATTCTAGCAGCTTGCTCGGAAGCAAGGTTATCTACCACAGATTGATACACTTGTGATTCCAAATAACGAGTAAGCAAACTGTCTAATAAGACTTTTGGCTCTGGCTCGTAAAGGTAATCCCAGGTGCTTTGTCTTTGCTCTAAATTATCGGTTTCTAATGCCGGTAATGGTATTAATTGTTGATAAACAGGTTTTTGTGCCATTGTATTAACGAATTTATTGTAGGCAATATAAACTGCATCTACTTCTTCGTCTTTATAGCTACCAAACATACCGTTTGCAACACCAATTAAATCTTCCATTGTCGGATTATCACCCAAACCGGAAAGTTGTGCACGGACAGGTAATCCTAATGAACGGAAGAAACTAATGCCTTTTGAGCCAATTAAACCCAATTCAACATTAACACCTTTATCTTTCCATTGTTTGATTTCTGTCATGACGGTTTTAAACAAGTTAATGTTCAAACCACCACACATTCCGCGGTCAGTCGAGACCACTAAGATCCCGACTTTTTTCACTTCGCGTTGAATTAAAAATGGGTGTTTATAACCAACACTTGCTTTAGAGACGTGGCTGATAACATTTCGTATTGTTTCAGAATACGGACGAGAAGCCGACATACGATCCTGCGTTTTACGCATTTTCGAGGTCGCCACCATTTCCATTGCCTTTGTAATTTTTTGTGTACTTTGTACACTGGCAATTTTGGTTTTTATCTCTTTTGCACCTGCCATCTTATTTCTCCGTTACTTTTACCACGCGCTGTTGGCTTTAAAGTTATCCAAAATCGATTTCAATGATGCTTTAACTTCATCATTGTAATTACCGGTTTTGGTCAATTCAGCCATAAACTCGCTGTGGTTACGGCGAGCGTAATCTAAAAGTGCGGCTTCAAAACTTGCAATTTTTTGCAATTCCACATCTTCTAAATAGCCAAACTCAACCGCAAAAAGCAACACAGATTGCTCTGCTACGCTAAGCGGTACATATTGTTTTTGTTTCAATAATTCAGTGACTTTTTCACCGTGAGAAAGTTGTTTGCGGGTAGCATCATCAAGGTCAGATGCGAACTGAGCAAACGCCGCTAATTCACGATATTGAGCTAATGCAGTACGGATACCACCAGCTAATTTTTTCACTACTTTAGTTTGTGCAGAACCACCCACACGAGATACCGAAATACCTGGGTTTACCGCTGGACGAATACCAGAGTTAAATAAGTTAGATTCTAAGAAAATCTGACCATCGGTAATCGAAATTACGTTGGTTGGAACGAATGCTGAAACGTCACCTGCTTGAGTTTCAATAATTGGAAGAGCGGTTAAAGAACCAGTTTTTCCTTTTACTGCACCTTGAGTGAATTTTTCTACGTATTCTTCATTTACACGTGCTGCACGTTCAAGTAAACGTGAGTGTAGATAGAATACGTCACCTGGATAGGCTTCACGACCTGGTGGACGACGTAATAATAATGAAATTTGACGATAAGCAACGGCTTGTTTTGATAAGTCATCGTAAACGATTAACGCATCTTCACCGCGATCACGGAAATATTCACCCATTGCACAACCAGCATAAGGCGCTAAATATTGTAATGCTGCTGATTCAGATGCAGATGCCGCAACAACAATAGTGTTTTCAAGCGCACCGTGCTCTTCTAATTTACGCACTACGTTTGCAATAGTCGACGCTTTTTGACCGATTGCTACATAGATACATTTAATACCTGAATCACGTTGGTTAATGATTGCGTCGATTGCCAATGCTGTTTTACCAGTTTGACGGTCACCGATGATTAACTCACGTTGACCACGACCGATTGGAACCATGGAGTCAACCGCTTTATAACCGGTTTGTACAGGCTGATCAACCGATTTACGATCGATAACACCTGGTGCAATGACTTCAACAGGAGAGAAACCATCGTTTTCAATTTCACCTTTACCATCGATTGGTTGACCAAGCGTATTTACCACACGACCTAATAAACCACGGCCAACTGGTACTTCAAGAATACGGCCAGTACATTGTACTTCCATACCTTCCGCTAAATCTGCGTAAGGACCCATTACTACCGCACCAACAGAATCACGTTCAAGGTTAAGTGCCATTGCGTAACGGTTGCCTGGTAAGGCGATCATTTCGCCTTGCATCACATCGCTTAAGCCATGAATACGAATAATCCCGTCACTTACAGAAACAATAGTCCCTGTATTACGGGCTTCGCTCACCACGTCAAATTGAGCGATGCGTTTTTTAATCAATTCACTAATTTCAGTTGAATTTAGTTGCATCTTGTATTCCTCTTATAATTGCAACTCATTTGCGAGACGAGCAAGTTGTCCACGACTACTTCCGTCAATCACAAAATCTTCTGTACGAATAACTACACCGGCAATCAGTGAGCTATCTACATTGCAATTTAATTTCACTTTGCGAGCTAATCTTTTTTCCATTGCAGCTGCAATTTTTTCGATTTGTGTTGCATTCAATGGTTGTGCTGAAGTTACTTCAACTTCTGCAATAGCTTGATGTTCTTCCACATAATGTTTAAATTCTTCAAACACGGTAGGAATCGCACTCAAACGCTTATTTTCAGCCATTAACCGAATAAGATTTTGCCCATATTGATCCAATTGTTCGCCACAAATAGAAATTACTGTATCAGCTAATTTCTGTGCAGAAAGAGAACTACTTAAGTAAGCTTTTACCGTTTCATCTTCAGCTACGGCTGCAGCAAAACCTAACATTTCAGTCCATTTTTCAACCGCACTTTGTTCAATGGCAAAGTCGAATGCAGCTTTTGCATAAGGGCGAGCTATTGTAGTTAATTCTGACATAAGCTAAGCCTCTTATAACTCTGCAACTAATTTATCAATAATGTCATTGTTTGCCGCTTCATCAATAGAACGACCCACAATTTTCTCAGCACCCGCTACTGCTAATGAAGCCACTTTAACACGTAATTCTTCTTGAACACGTTTACGTTCTGCTTCTACTTCAGCATAACCTTGAGCAATAATTTTTGCTTTTAGTTCTTCAGCTTCTGCCTTCACTTCGTCTAACACTTCATTGCGACGTTTATTCGCAGCATCTAAAATTTCTTGAGCTTGTACTTTGGCAGATAGAAGTTCTTGTTCAACAAGATTTTTAGTATCTGCTTGCTCTTTTTTCGCTGCTTCAGCTGACGCTAAGGCGTTCGCAATTTGGCTTTGACGTGTTTCAATCGCATTAATAATTGGTGGCCAAACAAACTTCATGCAGAACCACACGAAAAGTGCGAACGCAATAAGTTGACCAATCAATGTTGCATTTAAATTCACAACGTCCTCCTTACTATGCTTGTTTTACGTTGATAAGCAAATAAGGTGATTAGTGTAATAAACCGATGAATGGGTTTGCGAAAATGAAAAGTAATGAAATACCAACAGCAATCATTGCAATCGCATCCAAAAGACCAGCCACGATAAACATTTTAGTTTGTAGGCTAGATGCTAATTCAGGTTGGCGAGCAGATGATTCTAAGAATTTACCACCTAAGATCGCAAAGCCGATTGCAGTACCTAATGCAGCAAATGCAAGAAGAATTGATGCACCAATGATTGTCGCTGTAATTACAGTTTCCATAATGTTCTCCAATAGATAGAAGTTAAGTTTAGCCCTAGAGCCGGTTAATAAAAATTAATGTTCTGCTTTGTTATAAGCAATACTTAAATAAACCACCGTTAACATCATAAAGATGAATGCTTGTAACGTAATAACCAAAATATGGAAAATAGCCCAAGCTAGGTGTAATGGGATTCCCAATGCTGCAATGGCCACATTTGCAGAGTACATCACAGCGATAAGAATAAAGATTAATTCCCCTGCATACATATTACCGAAAAGACGGAAAGCAAGAGAAATCGGTTTAGCTAATAAAGTTACCGTTTCAAGAATAAAGTTTACAGGAATAAACGCCCAATGATTAAAAGGGTGAAGTGTATATTCTTTAACTAAACCACCAAAACCTTTTGATTTAATTGTATAGAAAAGAATGAGGAAGAATACACAGATTGACATACCTAATGTTGCACTGATATCTGCTGTTGGTACTGCTCTTAAATAATGAATACCAAAAAGACCGGCAAATTGAGGAAGAAAATCAACTGGGATTAAGTCGATAGCATTCATAATGAATACCCAGCAGAAAATGGTTAAAGCTATTGGTGCTACCACATTACGCGGACCATGAAAGTTTTCTTTCACAATGCCATCAACCCAACCTACAACAATTTCAACCAAACATTGCATTTTGCCTGGTACGCCTGTCGTAGCATTTTTTGCAACACGAGAAAAGATAAACAAGAAAATCACTGCGGATACAATTGAGAAAAAAAGCGTATCGAAGTGAACGTTCCAGAAACCATCACCTGTCTTCAAGAAAGACAAGTGGTGACTAATATATTCGGAAGTTGTTTGTCCAGACATAGTCAACCCTTTGTAGAAAAATTAAGATCTATTTAACAAAAACGGAATAAAATTATTCAACGCTAATGCTGTAAAAAAACCAACAAAAAATAAAATAAAATGTGAGATAGCAAGCCATTTAAAGGACACCCCCACAAGCACAATCGTTAGCATAAACTTTAACGCTTCACCACGATAAAATGCTGTTAATTTTGTTGAAAAATCTTGTTTGCGAAAAAAAACAATATAAGCAAAAGCACAAAATGGTACAAAAGCACTAATAAATCCTAAACTAAAATCTACTACACTTTCACCTTGCCAAATTGCAAGGAATACCCCAAAAACAACAAGACAAACCGACTCAATGATTATCGCCTTTTGATATCGATTTTTAGCCTGTGTTAAAACCTTAGACATTATCTTATTTTTTTAAAATACAAAAACTATCTAATTATACCCGTGCTACAAAGAGTTTCAACTTTTAAACCACTAAAAAATGTTAAACAAATCACACTTTTAAAAAATATTCACAAAATCGTCACAAAAAAAGTGTGTTTTATCGTAAAACGATTAAATGTCGTTCACCTACAAGCTCAGGGACATGTAAAGTTATCACGTCTTTTACTTCGAATTTTTTGTCTAATTCTTGAACTTCATCTTCGTGATAAATGCCTTTCAAAGCATAAAAATACCCATTTTCTTTTGGCAAATGATGACACCAATCTGTCATATCTTTTAACGAAGCAAATGCACGACTTAGTACACCGTCGAATTTTTGTTCAGGTTGGTATTCCTCAACGCGGCTAAGAACAGGTTCTACATTTGTTAGTCCTAACTCACGTACTGCATTTCGAATAAAGCTAATACGCTTACCTAAACTATCTAACAAGACAAATTGCTTGGTAGGATTAATAATGGCTAGAGGCAGACCTGGCAAGCCTGGACCGGTTCCTACATCAATAAAACGATCCCCTTGTAAATAAGGACTAACAACAATACTATCCAAGATATGTTTCACTAACATTTCCTGTGGATCACGCACAGAGGTTAAGTTATAGGCTTTATTCCATTTATTGAGTAATTGCACTAACTGGATAAGTTGATCTTTTTGTCGATCTGTTAATTGAATTTCAGCTTGAGTCAGTAAATTTTCGAGTTTTGCTTTCATTTTTCTATCTATCTTGTCTGTTTGTCGTCATTCTACTTGAAAATACCTACCTTGAAACATTATTTCTTCTGGCTTGCTAAAATATTCCCTAAATTTGTTTCCAACCAATCCACTAACTCAAACATCTTATTAGAAGCCTCTGTTCCAAATTCTGTTAATGTGTAATCCACTTGCGGTGGCACGGTATTATAGGATTTACGGATTAACATACCATCAGCCTCCAATTCCTGCAGGGTTTTAGTCAACATACGCTCGCTTACGCCATCAATAGCACGGCGAAGTTCACTAAAACGCTTGGTGCCAGAATGTAAACTCACTAACACTAATGCGCCCCAACGACTGGTTAAATGTTGCAAAATTTGGCGAGAAGGGCAAGCTGAAGCCAGTACGTTCCCACGATTTAAATTTTTTTCCATTTTTAATTCCTTAAAAATCAACAATTTGAAAATTATTTTTAAAAAATTACAAAACTTACGTTTATGTAAGTACTTCTCAAAAGTAAGTATTAAAATATAATACGCCACATCAAGCGAACAATCAAATGTTCAAACATCATTTCAACTTAACGAGAAAGAAAACATCATGACAACTAAAACTATCGCAATTACTGGTGCAACAGGTCAATTTGGCGCAATCGCATTAGACTTATTAAAAGCAAAACAAGCAAACGTTCTTGCGCTTGTACGCTCTCCAGAAAAAATTTTAGGTGTAGAAGCTCGCAAATTTGATTATTCAAAAACAGAAGGACAAGTAGAAGCATTACAAGGCGTAGATACATTAATTTTAGTATCAAGTAATGAAATCGGTCAGCGTTTTGTACAACACAACAACGTAATTGAATCAGCGAAAAAAGCGGGTGTGAAACATATTATCTATACCAGTTTACTCGGCGCGACCAACAATAATACTGTAAAATCCCTTGCCGGTGAGCACGTTGAAACTGAAGCAGCATTAAAAGCTTCGGGTATTACTTACACTATTTTACGCAATGGTTGGTACACCGAAAACTACACAGCTTCAATTCCGGCAGCATTAGCAAACAATGCTTTCTACGGTTCAGCAAAAAACGGTAAAATTTCGTCTGTACTTCGTGCAGAACTTGCTGAAGCAGCAGTAAACGTCGCATTAAGTGAAGGTCATGAAAACCAAACTTACGAACTTGCCGGATCAACCAGCTGGACATTAGCCGACCTTGCAGCAGAAATCAGCAAACAAACAGGTAAAGATATCCCTTACGTGGATATTCCTGCAGCAGATTATGCCGCAGCACTTGTACAAGCAGGATTAGATGAAGGATTTGCAGGCTTAATTGCACAATGGGATGTAGATGCATCAAACGGTGCATTATTCTCAGAAGACAAAACCCTTGAGAAATTGCTTGGTCGTCCAACAGCAGGATTGGATGTAGCAGTGAAACAAGCTCTCGCCCATTAATAATGGTTCTTTAAATTTAATCATAAAAAAGTGCGGTTAGTTTTAACCGCACTTTTCATTTTTAAACATTATTCGCCGCGTTTCAACATACCTTGTTTTTTCAAATTCACCAGAATAATTGAAATTGCCGCAGGAGTTATACCTGAAATTCGGCTGGCTTGACCAATTGAAACTGGACGATGTTGTTCCAACTTCGCACGTACTTCATTAGATAAACCAGACACTTTACTGTAATCAAAGTTAGCCGGGATAGCTGTATTTTCGTGGCGTTTTTGTTTTTCAATTTCTTCTTGTTGATGCTCAATATAGCCTTGATACTTAATGGCAATTTCCACTTGTTCTACGGCTTCTCGGTCTTCCATTGCCGGTTTGTATGGCGTTAAAGAAGTCAAAATATCGTAAGTTATTTCCGGACGGCGTAATAAATCTTCACCGTTGGCTTCACGCACAAGTGGGCTGCCAAGCACTTTATTGGCTTCTTCTAAATATTCAGAACGCGGATGCAACCAAATGCTGCGTAAGCGTTGACGTTCCTGTTCAATATTTTCCATTTTTTGATTAAAGCGTGCCCAGCGAGCCTCATCAATCAAACCTAATTCATGGGCAATTGGCGTTAAACGGATGTCCGCATTGTCTTCACGTAATAACAAACGGTATTCCGCACGAGAAGTAAATACACGATACGGTTCTTTGGTACCAAGCGTGCAAAGATCATCCACTAATACACCAGTATAAGATTGATCGCGACGTGGATACCATGCCTCTTTCTCTTGCACGTAAAGACCTGCATTAATCCCCGCCAATAAGCCTTGTGCCGCCGCTTCTTCATAACCGGTTGTACCGTTAATTTGACCCGCAAAGAATAAACCTGAAATTGATTTAGTTTCTAACGTTGGTTTTAAGTCACGTGGATCAAAATAATCGTATTCAATGGCATAACCTGGTTTAATAATGCGAGCTTTTTCCAAACCTTTCATAGAATTCACTATGCCCATTTGTACGTCAAACGGCAAACTAGTAGAGATCCCGTTTGGATACACTTCATTACTGGTTAAGCCTTCTGGTTCCAAATAGATTTGATGTGAATTACGATCCGCAAAACGCATCACTTTATCTTCAATGGATGGACAATAACGTGGACCGATTCCTTCAATCACACCGGTATACATTGGACTGCGATCCAAGTTATTACGGATCACTTCATGAGTTTGTTCATTAGTGTGTGTAATATAACAAGGAATTTGTTGAGGGTGATCTGACACAGATCCCATAAAAGAAAATACCGGTAATACGGCATCACCATGTTGTTTAGCCAATATATCGAAATTGATCGTGCGTGCATCAATACGCGGTGGGGTACCGGTTTTTAAACGATCTACACGTAAATTCAGATCACGTAAACGATGAGAAAGTGTAACAGCTGCCGGATCACCAGCTCGGCCACCTTCATAATGTTCTAAACCTATATGGATCTTACCCGCTAAGAAAGTACCGGCAGTTAAAATGACCGATTTAGCACGGAATTTAAGTCCCATTTTGGTTTCCACACCACAAACACGATCTTGCTCAATTAAAATATCCGTTACTTCTTGTTGAAAAATATCTAAATTTGGTTGATTTTCTAGTGCGATGCGTACGGCTTGACGATATAACACGCGGTCAGCTTGAGCTCGGGTTGCACGTACAGCAGGCCCTTTACTGCTGTTTAAAGTACGAAATTGAATCCCCGCCTTATCTGCAGCATGCGCCATTAACCCGCCCATGGCATCTACTTCTTTCACTAAATGGCCTTTACCAATACCACCAATAGCGGGGTTACATGACATTTGTCCAAGGGTATCAACATTATGTGTCAATAATAGGGTTTTTAATCCCATGCGTGCCGGAGCCAATGCGGCTTCTGTACCGGCATGACCGCCACCCACAACGATCACATCATAATTTTCGGTGTAAAACATATCTCTCTCTTCGTCTTCAATTTGATCTTCGATCTAAAAATGGGCGCTATTCTACTGAAAATTACGTGTGCTTGAAAGCAAGAATTCAATCTGTGATTAGATAAGATCGAGAGGTAATAAAGATAAGATCTATTTATATATAAAGATCTTATTATTGTTACTATTAGGATCCTTTTACTTTGTGAATAAGATCCTTTTCCTTTTTTAAATGAAGAAGTTAGATCGTTTTAGACTGTGTTGAAATGTCGTCAGTTTGAAGGCTTTTTCTTGTGGATAACCTTTAATTTTATCCACAGTTAAAACAATCATCATATTTACTCAGTGGAAAAGAACAAGTTTTTGACAGGTTTTATTAAAGTTATCCACAGGAGATTTTTTTGGATAATGGATAAAGAAAAAGCGATAACTCAAATTATTGCTTTATTATGACTAAAGTGCATTGATAAATTGTGGTAGCCAATTTTCCGCAAATTGTTCTTGATCATCAACATGCAAGACATCGATTTTTAAACTGTCGCAAATTTTGACCGCACTTTTTTCACTTAATTGTGTTTCAACTTTATTCACGGCATGACAGAATGTATCGTAATCTGAATTGCCTAAGCCTACAACGGCAAAGCGGAGAGAAGATAAATCTTTATCTGATGCCGCAATTTGTTCAAAGAGTGGTTTCAAATTATCAGGCAATTCACCTGCACCATGTGTTGAAGTGACAATCAACCAAATATTTTCATCAATCACATCATCAAGTTCTGGTCCGTGGAAAAGTGCGGTAGAAAAATCTTGTGTTTTTAACACATCTTCTAAATGCTCTGCCACATATTCAGCGCCGCCTAATGTGCTGCCTGAAATCACGCAAATATTCATATTGTTTCCTAATAATAAAAAAGGCTTAGATTTTCTAAGCCTTTATAGTCATTATACGTTGTCGAATTTACCCAACAATGAACGAATGTGTTCTTGCCAGTTGCGGTGTTCATTTCTAAGTTGCTCATTTTCATGTTGCAACGCTTCTACCGCTTGTTGAGATTGATTTTTTTGTTCTTTTAATTCTTCCACTTCAAGTTGAAGTAATTGAATGGTTTCTACTGCTTGTCTAATTTTTTCTTCAAGCTGATCTAAAATTTCTAAAGACATAGTGATTTCCTTTTTTAAAATGAGTCCGAAACGGCTTTATTCTACCGACTTAATCCTATTTTTAAAAGCCTCTTGTCAAAATTTATTATGCAAACGTTTGCTTAGTGATAAAATAACGAGACTTTTTGCATTGGGAGAGAAAAATGAATCGTGC
>CBCSVJ010000008.1:0-13811 GCA_965143545.1 uncultured Haemophilus sp.
CATTTGTCGCAGCACTACGATAGCCACAAATCACATCAATTTGCGCAGTGCGTAAACCTAAATTACTTTGTAAATGATAAAACTTCATGAAGAGATTCGGATCCATTCGGCGTACTTGGTCAGTACGGCGATCTCTCATGAAGTAATCAAGTTTACCAAGTAATGAACGATTAAATCCAGTCGTTGCAGAGAACTCACCGCTTAATCGTTCATTGGTATTGACATTATAGAAGCTGAGAATACGCGGTTTAGGGGTAGAGACCATCGCTAACACCGTACTCGGCATCATGCTTGCGCCTAAAACGATGCCGCCTAATGAAAGCCATTTACGACGATTTTTGTCAATGTTACCCATTTTTTTAGTCTCTTTTATTACCCATCTCTCACCCTAGACAATTTTTTCTTTAAAAAGTTCTAGTGTGAACATTGTTTAAAGATATTTTTTTACAACAGCCCAGTCAATACCATTAAAAGTCGCGGTATCGTCATATTTATAAATATCAGGTAAAACTTGTGTTTGGCCGTTTTCAACCCATGCAGTCACATAATATAAGAATACAGGATCATTTGTACGAATGTTTGCAGAAGTTGTTTTCTTACTTTCTAAAACGTTACGTTTTTTATCTTCTGACCAGCCAGCTTCTTGTAACAGAATAGAGGCAAGTTGATCGGATTTTTCTACACGCACACAACCTGAGCTTAATGCACGGTCTTTTTTGCTGAATAAGCTATGATTTGGTGTATCGTGAAGATAAATCGCATCAGAGCTTGGCATATTAAATTTATAGTTACCTAATGCACTGTCACCAGCGGCTTGACGGATACGGTACGGGAATTTATCACCAATGCTACTCCAATTAATTGAGTAAGGATCGATAGTATTACCTTTGCTATCCAAAATAGAGTAGTTGTGTGCAGCCGCATAGCCAGGGTCACGTTTTAATTTCGGTAAAATATCTTCATTGATTAAACGTGTTGGAGCATTCCAAGGTGGATTAACAACTACATTGCTCAAACGACTGTACATCACCGGTGTACGACGTTCATTTTTCCCTACAATAACGCGAGATTCTAAAATTGCTTTGCCATCACGATAATATTTCAATTGATAGCTTGGAATATTAACAAAGATTCCATTTTCAAAATCAGGAATAACGCGTAAACGTTGTGCATTAAGGGCAAGTTTTTTACCCATTGCAGAAATACCTGAAGCTGAAATCATTGATGGGAGTGCTTGTACCGTTTCACGGTATAAACGATTATGGTTAGATAATCCGTTTACAAAACCAGAAACAGCATTGTTTTTAACCGCACTTTGCCATTGGTCAATCATTTCTTGATTTGGTAATTCAGGTTTATAAGCATTCGTTCCGTATAACCAACGTTGTGCTTGTTGATGTACATTCTTGCTGTAATACAAGTAATCAAGGAAAGCATCACTTAACAACACATCGTAGGTGAGTCCGCCCGTTTTTTCAGCATTATATAAATTAACTAATGATTGCGCTGAACGTTTAGAAATGCCTGATGCTACCATGGCGGCATATTCACGTAGGAATTGTTTCTCTGCCGTCTTGTCTTTCCACATTAAGTCATATTTATTATCGGCATATAATTTAGCCAAAATTGGTTTGAACTGTAGATTTTGTTCACCAATTTCATGCGTTAATGACATCTCTAACATCTCTTGCTTTTCAGCGGCTAAACGAGCTTGATCTTCTTTAATTTCAGCTTCAAGTTTTGCTCGCTCTTCAGGACTTAATTTAGACATATCAACGCCTTTATTTTCGGCTTGTTGAGATTGCCCAACTGTTTTGGCCCATTCAGCTAACGCACAACCTGACGTCATCATTGATAATGATAAGACTAATGCGCTTAATTTCATTGTTCCTTTTAACATTGCTGTACCTTTAAAAATATTCATAAAAAATAACCGCACTTCAGTTTTTTCATCTGCTAAAGTGCGGTCAAAATAATCGTTATTTTGTTGCTTTTGCCGCTTCTTGTTTTATTTCAGCATCCACTTTTTGTTGATTCGCATTAAGTTTCACTAAATCAGCTGCCATTTTTTCCGCTTCTTTTAAGAAGAAATCAGGTGCTTCATAGTCTTTTGGCAAATCATCAATGTCTTTTAATGCTTTTTTACCTTCACGTTTAAAACGATCATTGAGATCTTTTAAACGTCTCGCATCATCTTTATCATTTTCCGCTTTTCGCTCTTGGAAATTCAATGATAAGAATTTACGCTCACGGCGTTCATCACGAATCTTAAGATCTTCATTTAAAGCAATAAATTCAGGATCTTTTGCAATACGCTCTAGATGTTTTTCATTTAATGCTTCAACATCTTTACGCGCTTTATTGGTTTCAGAATAAGTTGCCGGCGGAATTTTATCCCAAGGTAAGGCGTTATCTTCTTTTTCTTCACCAATTTCTTTGGCATCAATAATTTCAGGGAAATTAATATCAGCTGCTACACCTTTTAATTGGGTTGAACCACCATTAATTCGATAGAATTTTTGGATAGTATATTGCAATACACCAAGTGGTGTTTGGTCTAAATCATAAACAAAGTTTAATGAACGACTTTGTTGCACGGTACCTTTACCAAAGGTATTTTGCCCAATGATGATACCGCGATTGTAATCTTGCATTGCCGCAGCAAAAATTTCAGAGGCAGATGCACTGAAACGATTAATCATTACCAACAATGGCCCTTTATATTGCTGAGCATTGTCATCGTCTTCGTGTACACGAATACGTTGATACGCATCACGTACCTGTACCACTGGACCATCAGTGATGAATAAACCACTTAATGCCACAGCTTCTGTTAATGCACCACCGCCATTTTCACGAAGATCCACAATTAAAGCACCAATTTTTTTCTTTTCAGCATCTACTAATAATTTTTTCACATCATCAGTTAAGCCAATGTAGAAACTTGGAATTTTAATGACGCCAACGGTTTCACCCTCTACTTTAGAAACAGTGAGTTTTGCGGCTTGGTCTTCAATACGGACTTTATCGCGAACTAAGGTAACAATACGGCTTTTTCCACCTTTTGCAGGTTCAATTTCAAGACGAACTTTTGTTCCTTTTTTACCTTTGATTTTGTCAACGATATCTTCTAAACGCCAGCCGATAATATCTTCGATTTCGCCTTTTTCTTGGCCCACACCAATGATTTTATCGCCCGCTTGTAATTTTTTACTGCGTTCAGCCGGCGCACCAGGTACTAAAGACTTGATGCTGGTTTCGTCATCTTCAGATTGTAATGTTGCACCAATCCCTTCTAAAGAAAGATTCATACTTTCATTAAAGCTTTTTGCAGTACGTGGTGCTAGATAGCTTGTATGTGGATCGATTTCTCGAGCAAAAGCATTAATATAAATTTGAACAATGTCATCCGCTTTAGTTTGAGTTAATCGACGAATCGCTAAATTGTAACGTTTAGTCAGTTTTTCTTTAATTTCAGGCCATTTTTTATCTTTTAATTTCAGGCTGATTACATCATTTTTGACACGTTCTTCCCAAAGCTTATTGGCTTCTTCTTCCGTTGCTGGGAACGCAGCTTTTTCACGATCGATCTCAATTTGATCATTACCTTTTAAATCAGGTTCTTGATCTAATAAAGATAATGCATAAGCATAACGCTCATAACGGCGTTTCATCATCAGATCGTAAATAGCAAATGCCGCAGAAAGATCGCCTTCATTAAGTTGATCATCTAATTTAGAACCATATTTAGCACGTAAATCATCAATATCTGATTTTAAAAAGGTGTTATGGCTGTAATCTAAACTTTTAATATAACGATCAAAAATCTTTTCGGAAAAGGTGTCATCAAGCTGAAATTTACGATAATGTGATTGGGTTAAACGTGTTGTTGCACGCTTTGTTGCTAACTGATTTGCATCAGTTGCCGAAGGAGTCGTAATATCGCTTTGCTTGAATTTCGGCTGCACGGCAAATGTGTCAGACGAATGAAGAAATAACGCACCTAAAATTGCTGTCGCAATAAGACTTTTGGTTGTATGTAATTTCATTTAACCTTTCCCGATAAGAAATAAATTATTAGGCAAATAAACGATCTGCGGTGACTGTCATCACTAAACCATTTTCAAGTTCTACGCGTGCGCCATCTTTTTCCACATTTAATACGGTCGCATTTTTCGCTTGTTCTGCTACTTTCACTTTCACTTTGCTACCTGCAGAAAGTGTTGTGAAATCAACCGCACTTAGTTTTACTTGCGGGGCTTTTGGTTTGCGAGTTGCTTGATTTGAATTTGGTTTACGAGCAGGTCGTTTTTGTTGTGCTTTTTTGGCTGCTAATTCTGCTTTGCGTTTTTCTGCAAATTTAGCTTTTGCATCTGCTAATTGTTGAGTCGCATGAGAAACATGTTCTGCGTCTAATACACCAGCAGGGTTGCCGTATAAATCCACACGCTCAGCACCTTCGCGACAGCCATGTAAATAGCGCCAGTTGGAGGTGTATTGACGTAAAGCCTGACGTAATTGAGTTTTGCTGACACGTTCATCATCTTTTAATGCTTCAGCAAGATCTTGGAAAAGACCAATTTTTAATGGTTTAGCTTCACCTTCTGCAATAAAGCAAAGTGGGAATTTTTCCACAAGATATGCAATGATCGCTTTTGTATCAGTTAATTTTTGAACGCCTTCAGCATTATTTTCAACTTGGGCTTCAACTTGAGAATCTGTCATTTCTGAGTTTTCCTAGGATAAAAAAATAAAAACTTGCACAGTTTACCGCACTTTTATAAGGATTGACAATGGTTGGACAGAATAATTCCGTTTCTAACTCTAATGAATAACTTCACAAATTCCCTTAATTCAGGCTAAAATAGTCCACTTTTTAAATTTTTGATGAAATAATGACAAAAACACCTGATTTTACTCATGCTACTTATAAACTTGTGCGTTGCATAGGATGCGATGCAACGGTGTCTGTTTGTCGTCCGCAAGCGGGAGAATATGCACAATGTCCGCGTTGCCATCAGAAATTGCAATCGGGTAGCCGTTGGTCACTTAAGCGTTGCTCATTAATCGCCCTTTCTATCTTAATTTTAATGCCATTTGCTTTAGGCTATCCTTTATTGAGCTTAGATTTACTAGGTACCAAAATTGATGCTTCTGTTTGGAAAGGGATTTGGAAAATGGCAGTAGAGGGATATTCCTATACTGCATTTATGATTTTTATCTGTGCTGTTTTAATGCCTGTATCTTTTGCAATTTTAGTCATTATGTTGCAGCTTTCTAAATTACTCAAAATTAAGCCTCGTAATGTCTTATTATTTGTGGGTTATATTAAGCCTTGGGTCATGTTTGATGTGTATTTAGTTGCACTCGGTGTTACCATGTTTAAAGTGCGCGAATATGCCACTTTAGAAGTGGATGTGTATTTAATTGCTTTTGTTTTTACTGCACTTTTAACCACGTTATTATTCATTAAAATTAATTTAGATGACTTATGGCATGATTTTTATCCCGATCAGAAACCGGTTACCAAAAGCGATAAACCGTTAGAACTTTGTACAGCCTGCGATTACACTTTTTTAAAAGAAGATCAACAATACGATCACCGTCATCGAGCCATTTGCCCACGTTGTGCATCGCTTATTGAAATACCAGAGAGTGTAAAATTACAACGTGTTTGGGCGACATTAGTGGCGGGGATTATCATGCTTTTCCCTGCAAACTTGCTCCCAATATCTGGCGTTTATTTGACAGGAAGTTTGTCACAAGATACCTTGATGTCGGGTGTAATGTCATTTATAAGCATGGGCAGCTATTTTGTTGCTTTCGTGGTATTCTTCGCCAGTATTTTTGTGCCCGTAAGCAAAATCCTGATTATGTTGTATTTACTGGCAAGCGTGCATTTTAAATGGAGACATTCAATTAAATGGCAAATGCGGCTATTACATATCATTCACTTTGTAGGACGTTGGTCAATGCTGGATCTTTTTGTGTTAGCCTTGATGATGTCTTTAGTGACACGTGGACAGATTATTAATTTTACCGTAGGCCCTGCGGCATTTTATTTCGGTGCAGCAGTGTTTTTAACTATGATTTCAACTTCTCAGTTTGATAGTCGATTAATTTGGAGAATTTATGACAGAAAAAAATAAACCAGAATCTCAATCTATTGATGAGCAATCTAACAATGTAGAAGCGTTATTACGTAAGAATAAACGCATCTCACCGTTTTGGTTGTTACCTTTTATTGCATTATGTATTGGTGCCATTTTATTTTTCCAAATTGTGAAAGAACAAGGAAAGATGATTACGATTACATTTTCTAATGGTGCAGGGTTGGTTGCAGATAAAACACCGATTCGCTATCAAGGTTTGCAAATTGGCGTTGTGAAGAAGGTTAACTTTACTGACAATATGCAAAAAGTGAAAGTTGAGGCAAGTATTCATTCTGAAGCCACCGATGTGTTAAAGGAAAATACTAAATTTTGGCTTGTGCAACCGAGCGTATCGCTCGCGGGGATTTCAGGTTTAGATTCTTTAGTGTCAGGAAATTATATTACGCTTCAACCAGGTGATGGTGATTCAGAAGATGAATTTATTGCAGAAGAGCAAGGCCCTATTGCACAAGTCAATCCTGGGGATTTATTAATTCATTTAATTTCAGATGATTTAGGATCAATTTCGATTGGTGCTTCTGTGTATTTCAAAAAAATGCCAGTCGGGAAAATTTATGATTACCGATTTAATAAAGACAATAAAGTTGAAATTGATGTAGTAATTGATAAAGCCTTCGCGCATTTTGTGAAGAAAGATTCACGTTTCTGGAATATTAGCGGTATTAACGCCAATATTAATTCATCTGGTATGAATGTGTCGGTTGAAAGTTTAAATGCGGTGGTGCAAGGTGCCGTATCATTCGACTCGCCATCAGATAGCCCGCAAGCGGTGACTAACAGCAACTATATCCTTTATTCTAATTTGCAAGCGGCTAAACGCGGGATTGAAGTTGAGGTGACTCTACCTGTTTCTGCTGGGTTACAAGCAGGACAAACTTCTGTTTATTATGGTGATGAGCAAGTTGGTTTGCTTTCGTCTTTAAGAACCGTCGAAAACAATGAAGATATTTTACAAGGGACATTATTAATTGAGCCAAGCCAGGCAAATCTCTTAAAAACCAATACACATATTGTATTAAAAAATCGTAAGTTAGATTTAGGCGATATTGCTAACCCACAGAAATTCTTCCGTGGTGATTATTTCGAAATTATTCCAGGAAGTGGGGAAAGCAAAACGCAATTCGAAGTCATTCGAGAAAATGAGTTATTACTCAAAGCACCAAATACCTTGGTTTTGACCTTAACGGCACCAGAGACTTATGGTATCGCGGAAGGACAATCGGTGTTTTATAACAATATTGCCATTGGGCAAATTGTGAAACAGCACTTGAATGTTGATGGTGTCAAATTTGAAGTGGCGATTGCATCAGAATATCGCAATCTTATTCATGAAAACACCCAGTTTGTCGCTGCCTCTAATTTTGATGTGAGTTTGGGTATTGATGGCTTACGTTTTGAATCTGCAACACCATCAAAATGGTTGCAAGGTGGCGTGCGTGTCTTAGCGAAAAAAGGAAGTGGCGCACCGCATTCTACCTATCCACTTTATAAGGATATTAGCAGTGCAGAAACAGGCGTTACGGGCAACTTAGTGAATCCAACGATTGTGTTACATTCCACTAATTTGCCAAGTATTAGCAAAGGTTCTGTGGTGCTTTATCGTCAGTTTGAAGTGGGTAAAATTATTAACGTAAGACCGAAAGCTAATAATTTTGATATTGATGTGTATATTTATCCGGCTTATCAAAATCTTCTTACAGATAAAAGTGTATTCTGGGTAGAAAGTGCAGCACAAATTGATATTACGCCGAAAGGCATTAGTATCCAGGCATCACCAGTTGCTCGTTCATTAAAAGGCGCGATAAGCTTTGATAATACGGGGTCAGGTAAAAATAAAACGCTTTATCCAAGTGAACTGCGAGCCAAATCAGCGGGGCAAGTGATTACGTTACTTACAGATGATGCAACGGCTTTAAGTAAAGGAATGAGTTTGCGTTATCTAGGTATGAATGTGGGTGAAGTCGAGCAGATTGCCCTTGATCAAAAGACAAACCGTATCACCGCAAAAGCATTAATTAACCCAAGTTATATGGGGATGATTGCAAAAGAGGGGACTGTATTTAAAGTGATTTCCCCACAAATCTCAGCGGGTGGAATTGAAAACTTAGATAGCCTTTTACAGCCTTACATTGATATTGAGTTAGGCAAAGGTCCAGCAAAAACACAGTTTAATTTAGCGCAAACTGCACAACCTCGAAATAAATACAGCAATGGCGTGCCATTTATTTTGGAAACCAGTGATGCGATGAATTTAACGGAAGGCTCCCCTGTCCTTTATCGCGGTGTTGAAGTGGGAACTGTTCGTAAATTTGAATTGAATTCTTTAGGCGATCGTGTGTTGGTACATATTGTGATTACACCGAAATATCAACATTTGGTACGTAAAAATTCAGAGTTTTGGGTTTCATCGGGTTATGATTTCAATCTTGGTTGGAAAGGCGCAGAGTTTAATACCGGTAGTGTACAACAATTGTTGAAAGGCGGTATTTCATTCTCGACCCCATCGGGTACGATCGTTCAACCACAAGCAACGGCAAATCAGCGATTTATGTTGCAAGTGAAGAAACCAGCTGAAGCACCGACTTGGAATTCAGGTGCTTTACCGGCAAATCAATAAAACATAAAAAGAAATAACCGCACTTTTGAATCATCAAAGTGCGGTTATTTTTTTAGGTGTTTTGAGTAGTGCTATTGACCCATATTTTTGACTGATTTTAAAAAGCCTTTGGCTGAAGTATAGACTTCATCTTTGCCCTGAGCATGTAAAATCATATCAGACATTTCACGGAACGCACCTTTTCCGCCGCCAAGTGAAAGCACATAATCCACAGCATTTTGCACATAAGGTGCAGAGTCTGCCACGGCAAAAGAAAGGCCACAGGTTGCAAAAGCGGGGAGATCGACACTGTCATCACCAATATAGGCAGTTTGTTCTGCGGTAACACCAGCTTGTTTCATGAGATCCAAACAAGCACTTTCTTTTTCAAGCTTGCCTAAAAAGAACAACTTAATCCCTAGATCGCTAATTCGCTTACGCAGAATCGCCGAATCTCTGCCCGATAATACGGCTACTTGAATACCTGCATCCATTAACATTTTGACACCAAGTCCATCGCGCACATGGAAACTTTTAATGGCTTCGCCATTTGCATCATAATGGAGTAGTCCGTCAGTTAATACGCCATCGACATCGGTGATGACTAATTTAATTTTCTTTAATTTTTCGTTAATCATTAGCTTGAGAACTCCACTAAGCCCACAACATTATTTTCATCATTGACCACAACAAGAGAGTGAATTTTCTTCTCTTTCATCAAGTCTTCCGCTTTCGCTAAGAATTCATTTTCATGAATAGTTTTCGGTGACGAGGTCATCAATTCTTTCGCGGTTTTATTAAGCGTGTAAGCACCGTTAGCCGTTAATGCTCGGCGCACATCACCATCGGTAATAATGCCTTTAAGTTGTTGGTTTTCCATGACTAATGCCACACCCATACGACCTTCATTCATAATAGTTAAGCAATCAGTGAAGCTGGTATCTGGTGTGGTAATCGGTAATCGAGTTTGCATTTGATCTTTTACTTTGCATAACAAACGACGACCAAGGCTACCACCCGGATGGAATTTCGCAAAATCAGCAGGTTGGAAATGACGTGCCGTAATTAATGAAACCGCAAGAGCATCGCCTAAGGCTAAAGTCACTAAAGCTGAAGTGGTTGGTGCGAGATTGTTTGGACAGACTTCGCGTTCGACAGTGATATCTAAAACATAATCCGCATGGCGAGCAAGCGTTGAGTTTTTATTGCTAGTTAGGGCAATAATTTTATTACCAAAGTTTTTCAAACTTGGAATGAGTTTATTTACATCATCAGTTTCACCGCTATAAGAAATCAGCATCACAATGTCGATGGGTTTTAACATACCTAAATCGCCATGAAAGGCTTCTGTAGGGTGAAGGAAGAAACTTGGTGTTCCTGTAGAAGCAAAAGTCGCCACCATTTTTTTGCCGATTAGCCCCGATTTACCAATACCACCGATGACCAAACGACCTTCGCAAGCAAGGATAAGATCCACAACTTGAGAAAACTCATCATCCAAGCGTTGGCTTAGTTGTGCGAGCGCTTGGCTTTCAACGGAAAGCGTTTCTCGTGCGATTTGTAAATAATTCATAGGAAATCCTTATGATAAAAGTGCGGTTGAAAATAGCCGTGTTTTGCAAGGCTATTCTAACGGAAGTTATTAAAAATAAGAATGAAAATTTGACCGCTCTTTGAATTCCCCCTATACTACGCCGCGAGTTGGTTAGACAATCGCTGGTTTATTGAAGCCCTTAACCGTGTTCGCACGACCTAGTGGGACAAGTAAACGAGAGGAAAGTCCGAGCTACAAAGGGCAGAGTGCCGGATAACGTCCGGGCGGCGTGAGCCGACGACCAGTGCAACAGAGAGCAGACCGCCGTGAAAACGGTAAGGGTGAAAGGGTGTGGTAAGAGCACACCGTGCCGTTGGTAACAATGTGCAGCAAGGTAAACTCCACTCGTAGCAAGACCAAATAGGAACTCAATGGATGGCCCGTCCAGAGTTCGGGTAGGTTGCTTGAGCGGCAGAGTAATTTGTCGCCTAGAGGAATGATTGTCCACGACAGAACTCGGCTTATCGACCAACTCAACAAATTCATCAAAAATGACCGCACTTTTGTTTTTCATTATCCTACTCGGGATGGAATGAATAAAAGTGTGGTCATTTTCTTTTGTGTTTTACCACAAGCTCATTTGTTCTAAATGGCTTTCTTCCGGTAAATTTACGTGTAATCCCACGAGACGAATGGATTTTCCGTGGCTACGTTGCCAAATTTGTTCCAGTAATTGTTGAAAGCTTTTTAGTGATAAAGGCAAGCCAGTTTTTTCTAAGGTCGTCACCTGAAAATCTTCAAATTTTAATTTCACCCCAATTTTGCGAAAAGCGGTTAAAGGGATATTCGGCGCACTTCGTTCAATGCGACGAATAAGCTCGGTATAGAGATTATCTAACAATGCTATGCCTTGTTCGAGTTGACGAATATTTTCGGATAAAGTGCGTTCTACGCCGATAGATTTTCGCTCACGATGTGCTTGGATTTCACGATCATCAATGCCATGGCTAAAATCCCAAATTCGCTTACCCATTTTACCGAAGATATTTAACAAAATAGATTGATCGAGTTTTTGCACATCTTCGCAAGTTTCTAGGCCCATTTTCAATAAACGTTCAGAAGTGACTTTGCCCACACCAGGGATTTTTTTTAATGGCAGTGTTTTTACAAACTGCTCAACTTCATGAGGCTGAATCACAAATTGCCCATTCGGTTTATTCATATCGGAGGCAATTTTGGCAAGAAATTTAAGGGGCGCCACACCAGCAGAGGCGGTCAGCTTTAATTCATCAAAAATGGCTTGGCGAATTTCTTGTGCGATCCACGTGGCGGATCCTGAACATTGTGTACAATCCGTAACATCTAAATAAGCTTCATCTAAGGAAAGTGGCTCAATGATAGAAGTATAGCGTTGAAAGATCTGATGAATTTGTGCGGATACCTGTTTATAAAGGGGCATATTAACTGGCACTAAAATCAGATTCGGGCATTTTTTGATAGCTTGTGCCGTTGGCATCGCACTGTGTAACCCAAATTTTCGTGCTTCATAATTACAGGTAGTGAGTACACCACGTTGTCGAGAACTCCCACCCACTGCGACAGGTTTGCCCTGTAGCATTGGATTTTCACGGATTTCAACAGAGGCATAAAAGCAATCCATATCAATGTGAATAATTTTTCGGGTGGAGTTCATGCTATAAGTGCGGTCAAAATTAGGCGTATTTTTAGTATATCGAAAAGAAAATAACTGTTCAAGCATACAGTTGTTAAGAAGCCCACATTGCGTGGGCTAGATAAAAGAATTAACGATCAGAAAGGATAGTTTTATCGGAGAATTTTACAATACGTTCAATCGTATAAACGTCAATTTTTTCTTGTTGATTCATAAAGGCTTTGCGAGCATTCTCTGATAACTGTACAAATGGAATCTGCAAATTAATATCTAGGGATTTTCCTGGTAGTAATGGGTTTTCTAAATTGATTTGCATATCTTGGCTGTAGATAACCTCGCGATTATTTACATACACGCCAACCCATTGAATATTTTGAATTGGTTTTTTGCCTACATTAGTAATTTTATGCTTAAATGCGCTTAATGCTTGGCCTTTTTCATCGACAACCATTTCACGTTTTCCAACATTAATGGCAAGATATTGGTCAACTTTGTCATCGGCTTTGGTCACTTGTTGTGTTGCTTTTGCGGGTGTTGCTTCTTTTGCAATAACTTGTGTGTTAAATGCTAAACATAATGCACCTAATGAAAGTGCGGTCAGAGATTTTAATGTTTTCATTATTCGATTCCTTATAAAAAAGTGGCAAAATTTTACCCTAACTTCTATGGTTAATAAATAGCTTCTTTTCCTTTCTTAGATTTTTTGATAAACTGCCGAACGATTTTGGGGCTGATTCTGGATTCGACGGGATTAGCGAAGCCCAAGGTGCACGTCGAGGTGCGGTAGGCCTCGTAAATAAACCGCAAAAAAATAGTCGCAAACGACGAACAATACGCTTTAGCAGCTTAATAACCTGCTCATAGCCTTCGCTCCCCAGCTTCCGCTCGTAAGACGGGGATAAAGCGGAGTCAAACCAAAACGAGATCGTGTGGAAGCCGCTGTTTGAGGATCGAAGCACTAAATTGAATCAAACTAGCTTAAGTTTAGCGTGTCTGTCCGCATGCTTAAGTGAAATTAAAGACGAGACTAAACGTGTAGTACTGAAGGTAGAGTAATTTCGGACGCGGGTTCAACTCCCGCCAGCTCCACCACAAAATAAACCTATCAAGTCCTATGAAAGACTTTAAAGCCTTGAAAATAATGACTTCAAGGCTTTTTTATTGCGCTTTTAACTTCTATCAAACTCTCGAATTTGAGTAGTACGTTTAATAGTTGGCGCTTATTGATTGGTTAAATTGTTGCATTAGTAAAGCGCTTAGTAATCGGTAAATTATCAGCTAAAGGAGAAAAAATGAATATTTTATTATTAGATGGTGGTAAAGATTTCGGACATTCACACGGTGAGTTAAACCATACACTTCACAAAAAAGCGAAAGAAGTTTTGACCGCACTTGGACACAATGTAAAAGAAACCGTGATTGATGCCGGCTATGATGTTGAAGCAGAAATCGAAAAATTCTTGTGGATGGATGCCGTGATTTGGCAGATGCCAGGTTGGTGGATGCACGAACCTTGGACAGTTAAAAAATACATAGACGAAGTATTAACCGCCGGACACGGCAAGCTTTACCACAGTGACGGCCGTCATCGTGTCAATCCGACAGAAGGCTACGGCACAGGTGGCTTGTTGCAAGGCAAAAAACACATGCTCTCACTTACATGGAATGCCCCGATTGAAGCGTTCACCCGTGAAGGCGACTTCTTCGAAGGTAAAGGCGTGGATGCGTTATACATGCACTTTCACAAACTCAACGAATTTATCGGCTTGACTCGTCTGCCGACATTCTTATGTAACGATGTAATTAAAAATCCACAAGTAGAACAATACTTAGCAG
>CBCSVJ010000009.1:0-13527 GCA_965143545.1 uncultured Haemophilus sp.
TGATTTTTCTACACCAAATGCACGTAAATCTTTCGTACCAAATTGACGATTAAGTTCTGAAATCGCCGTACTAAGTTCAAATTCCCAAATTGGACGACGACGTAGGCCTTTATAATGTTCAATAATGGCCATTTCGGCAAAATTTTCACAATAAAGTAATTCTACGGGATTAATACGCTGTAATTCAGCTTGCAAGGCTTCTTTTGAATGAGGCTCACAAAGCTGGAAACGTCCAGATGTCATGTCTAATGTGGCTAGACCGAATTTCTTTTTCCTGATAAACCGCCACAATTAAGTTATCTTGGCGTTCTGGTAAAAGCGCTTCATCACTTACCGTACCTGGTGTCACAATTCGCACAATTTTTCGCTCAACTGGCCCTTTTGATGTAGCGGGATCACCTACTTGCTCACAAATGGCTACAGGTTCACCTAATTGCACTAATTTTGCTAAATAGACTTCTACCGCATGATAAGGCACGCCCGCCATGGGTATTGGATTACCTGCTGATTGTCCACGTTTCGTTAAAGAAATATCTAACAACGCTGCCGCTTTTTTTGCATCATCATAAAAAAGTTCATAAAAATCCACCATTCGATAAAATAACAAAATGTCGGGATTTTCTGCTTTTAACTTGAGATATTGCTGCATCATTGGCGTATGTTGTTGGAAATTCTCTTCAAAAATCATCTATTTAATCCTTTTAATATATTGATTTTAAACAATATATATAAAATTTATTGTATTTAGTAGTTTCATTAGGTTTTATGAAGACTCACTAAATCCTATACTAAAATGTAGGTTTTTTTGTAGGTTTTTATAGCTTATAGTATAATATACATATAGCAAAAAATGGAATTTATCGGAATATTTTATGAGTAATGCTATGAAAAAGCCATTAACTACGAAAACTATTGAAATGATGAAGCCTAAAGATTTTGATAAAGCTGATATTGGTGAGTATTCAGGTCTAAGGGTAACTTGTGGTAAAACTGGTATAAAAACATTTTTTTATAGATATTCTAGCCCGATAACTAAAAAGCTAACTCAAGTAAAAATAGGCTCATTTCCTCAAACTAGCCTAGCAGAGGCAAGAAAGCAGCTAAAAGAGCTAAAACATATTCGTTTAGCTGGTCGCTGTCCTGCAACCGAATTAAAAGAATTTAAAAAAGAGCAAGCTCAAAAAGAAAGCCAGAAACTCTTTTATGTCAAAGATCTTGTTGAACTTTACTTATCGCAATATATTGAAGATCACTATAGTGAAAATGGTCGTTTAATAGTTGGAGCAAGAAAACCTAAAGGGCAAGATGAAGTTAGACGAACTTTATACAATGATGTAGTCATTCCATTTGGCGATAGATTAGCCTCTTCTATGACAAGAAAAGAAATCGCCGAACATATTACAAATATCGTGAACAATCGAGGTGCAAGCGTACAAGCAGGAAGTGTTCTTAGAGAGTGGACTGCGGCATATCGTTTTGCTATTGGACTAGATAAATTTGATGAAAATTTTGTAAACCCTGCATTATTAGCAAAAGAAACGTTAAAAATGACAACCATTAAACTCACTAATAACAAAGGAACTAGAGCATTTGATCACCGTGAATTAGGGATATTCCTAAAATGGCTGAAAACATCAAGACTAACAGAAAAAATCCAAAACGTATTTCTACTTACATTACTCACAGGCTGTCGAACAGGGGAAATTTGCGCTATTGCTTGGGATGATATTGATTTAGAAATGAAGACAATTTTTCTTCGAGAAACTAAAACTGGCACATCTCGCTATGTTCAGCTATCTAATCAAACAGTAGATCTTCTTAAAACATTTGATCGTTCAACAAAATACTTATTTCAAATGCGATTACAAGAAAAGCCTATCCAACAAAAATACCTTACCGAAAGAACTTGGATACTTAGAAAAAGTGGGGCAATGTTAGACATTGAACATTGGTCGCCACACGATCTGCGTAGAACAGTTCGAACAGGTTTGGCGAGATTGGGGTGCCCGAATGAAGTTGGCGAGGCTATTCTAGGACATTCTAAGAAAGGAATTGAAGGCACTTATAATCTACATACTTACGATAAAGAATGTAAAATTTGGTTACAAAAATGGGCTGATTACCTAGATGATTTACTAACAGAACAAAAATAGGCAGTTCCCTGCCTATTCTTTAATTTTCTGTTATGAGTAACTGCCGTTTTCCCAATTTTGATAGCTCAGATACAATACCTTCTGTTTCAAGCTGATCCATAATGTGAGCGGCTCGACTAAAGCTAAGGTTAAATTTGCGTTGAATTGCTGATATTGAAATAGTTTGAGTTTCAATTACCCATTTACGCACAATATCAAATAAGGGATCAAGCTCAGTCTTAACTGGCGAAAATACCTCTTCAGTGAAGATATTTTCTGGATATTGTTGAGATTTTCCACATATACGCAAAAAATCTGTAATAGCTGTAATTTCTTCATCACTGACAAATGCACCATGAATTCTTGTTAAATCAGGAGAGCCAGCTTCAGCATATAGCATATCTCCAGAGCCTAATAAGGTTTCTGCTCCACGCTCACCAAGAATAGCTCGAGAATCGCCTTCAGTAGTCGTTGTAAATGCTATACGGCTAGGAATATTAGCTTTAATTACGCCTGTAATAACATCAGTAGTAAAATGTTGTGTAGTTAAAATTAAATGAATCCCTACAGCCCGTGCTTTTTGGGCTATATGCATAATATATTCTTCAATATGTTTACCACTATCCATCATTAAATCGGAAAACTCATCAACCACGACAACAAAATAATTTAATGGAGTAAATGCTTCTTTAGCGATTCCTTCCACATTTAAACGAGTAATTTTCTGATTATAACTTTCGATATTGCGTACTTCCCATAATG
Source organism: uncultured Haemophilus sp. (assembly GCA_965143545.1). Taxonomy (GTDB): domain Bacteria; phylum Pseudomonadota; class Gammaproteobacteria; order Enterobacterales; family Pasteurellaceae; genus Haemophilus_D. The sequence continues at coordinate 2,895 of CBCSVJ010000009.1, forward strand.
ATAAAAGCTGATAGCGGCGTTCTATTTCATCTACGCACCATTTTAAGGCTTGCACGGCTTTTTTCATATCAGTGATAACAGGTGTAATGAGGTGAGGAATATCATTATAAGGTGATAATTCAACGATCTTCGGAGCAATTAATATCAATTTAAGTTGTTTTTCATCAAATCTTGATAATAGACTGATAAGAATAGTATTAATACAGACTGATTTTCCTGCTCCTGTACCTCCCCCAATCAAAAGATGAGGTGTCTTGGCTAAATCAATTACTACAGGATTGCCCTCTGGATTTACACCTAAAGCGATCGGTAACTTATCATTGCTATTAATAAAAACCTCGGAACCAATCACCTCTTTAAGTGAAATTGTATGGTGATTATTATGTGGAATTTCCAAAGATAGTATGCCAAATTCACTCGGAATCATTCTTACTGCACGAACATTCAATATTTTAGCCCATTTTGTCGGATCAGAAATTTGATTGATACTTTCCTTTTCTAAGCGATCAAATTCTAATTTGATATAGTAAGTTATTACCACCGGGCCAATAGAGTAGCTAATATTTGCATTTGTGATTCCAAACATAGATAACGCTTTCTTCATATCTGGCAATTTCACATTATAATGTCTATCCAATAAATCTGTCGGAAATAACAAATTATCTGAAAACATAAAAGCCTCTGGGTTATTAATTAAAAGTCAAGATCGCTTTCATCAGGATCAACTTGATTGATATAGATCATTCGTTCAGCAATTCTATTGACTAATACACCATCAATCTTTTCTGTATAAGGATCATAAACTACTCCCTCAAAGTACCAATTTTCACCATCATTTATTATTTCTAACAACATTGATTCTTCTGTAACATTAGGTTTATTTGATCTTAGCTCTACTGAACAAGGATAAGTGAGCATATCTACTATGCCTTTAAACCAAACATAAGTATTAGGCTTTCCCTCTTGTTCATATTCAAACTTAATACTTAATTCTTTAGATTCACTTTCATACTTAATCCAGCAAGGTAGTGGTTCCCCCCATTCGGATTTATTACTACTATCTGAATATTCCATATATTCAGCAGTAATATTAAAATCATCTAATTGCATAGCTGGTTATTCCTCTTCATCTGAAACAATTTTAAGATCACCTAAATGCCAGTTTTCACCATCCCAAGAAATGACACTGTGCATACCTTGCTGAGCTACGTGAACATTTTTTCTTCTAAGTTCTTTATCTTTTGTAAACCAATAGTTGATTACTGTCATTGGTCGTGGTTTCAAAATACGATTTTTCTCATTTAATGGAGCTTGTAAATAATAGGTAAGTAAGCGCTCAGGCTCTTTCAAATAGGCTAAATAAGCTCCATTCATATGAGGGTAAGGTGTAGATTCAATAATCCCTAACCAAACCTCTCGCTCACTATCAATTTTCCAGTGTTTATGATGAGTTTTAAATCGGGATGCATAGGACTGTTCCGAAATACCGCAGTATTGAATTTGGCTCTCAGTCTCATCTTTTTGTTTTCCTGTAAACAAATAGAGCCCGCTCTCTTTTCCCCAATCTGATTCAATCACTTCAGAAAGCTCAAAAGGTCCATACCAATGAATAAGTGTAAAAGAATGCTTCATAACAAAATCCTTAAATAGGTGATATTCGTAAAATATACTATAACCGATATTTTTAAAGGAGTAAAACAGTTACAAAATAGCTATAAAAGATGATTTTAAGGCTAGATAATGTCGAAACTTTCAGTAACAGAAACCGATAGATTGATAGGAAAGCGGATTCAGCAAAAGCGTAAAGAGCTTGGATTAAGTGCCTCCGTGCTATCGGAGCAAATTGGCATCGCACAACAGCAACTTTCTCGTTATGAGCGAGGTGAAAATAAGATTAATGTTGCACATCTAGTCGAAATTGCCGCAGCATTGAATACCGAAATTAGCTGGTTTTTTATAGATTGCATATCAGATCAAAAAATTAATGATAAACAGAAATTTATTCCTGTTTCAGAAGATCGTATTAGAAATAGACTTTATGCTCATTTAGATAGGTTAAGTGCGGACAAAAAACGTGGTCTTTTAGTCTTCCTTGAGACTATTTTGTAGATGCTAAAAAATATGTTAAAATATTGATATATAAACATATTTTTATTTTGCATGAAAGCATTGCAACAGGGGGAATTAGACTGTTTATGCGGAATTTATAGCATAGTAAATGCAGTCTATTTCGTATCAAATAAGAAAATTAAGCGAAAACCATTATTTCACGAGCTACTTTTAGCTTATATGAATAACTGGGGTATTTATGATCTACTCACGAGTGGATTGGATCTTCACCAAATGAAGTATTTATTAAATCATACCGCTAAAATACATAAGCAAATAAGAATAGACTACCCTAACATAAGAAGACACTCAAAAATTCCCTTACTTATATCTTCTCATCTAGAAAGCCAATCTAACTCAATAGTATTATTCTCGACTAACTATCATTGGAGTTTGATAAAAAGTTACGATAACGAAAAATTAGTTCTTTTTGATAGTTGTGGTACAAATAGCGTAAAAATCTCTGAAATTTTACCTAGTTCACTATTTTTTATCTCTTTCATCCCTAAAGAATAAATAAGCAAGTAGGATTTCTCGATTCCATTTCTCTTTTTTCAGGGGAACATTTTTATCTAACAACTTAAGTAATTTATCTAAAGTCATATTTTCCTCACCTGCATATCTATAGATTTGACGCAATATTCTTAATTTTTCTTTTCTTGCGTGAATATAAATATAATAAGTAATAGCTAAAGATTTTACTTCCGCTTGTCTTATCTTTTCTCCTACTATTTCAAAGGCTTTTGCTATCTTCATCTGTCTTCTTGCTATTTTTTCATCAATATCCTCATAAGTATGGAATGTAACCGTCTTGGGAAAGCGTTCCTTGATTGATTTCCTTCTACGCTGTTGCTCTTCACAATTTCTCTTTTGCTTTCTTGTTTGTCCAATAAAATTCGTACTCACTTTTCTTCCTTAAACCAACTGACAGTCAGCAACTAAATTAATAAAACTGACAGTCAGTTATTTTAGGCTATTTATAACTGACTGTCAGCCAGTTTAAGAGCTAAAAATAGCTAAATATTCACTTCTGTAAAGGAAACCTCGCAAAGGGTAATTCCGCCTTTTGGTAATAAATGAGGTTTTTATGAAACTAATCAAACTAAGCCAAGTAATGGCAAAAACAACGTTATCCAAATCAACTATATACCGACTAATCAAAACATCTGATTTTCCACCACCAAAGAAACTGTCATTGAGAGCTGTTGCGTGGTTAGAAACGGAAATTGATGAATGGATTGTAAATAGAGGATGTGCATGTAATTCAAGTTCCAATCACTCTATTAGCACGTTACAAGCATATTTATTAAATAATACAACAACTCAATAGGAAATTAGCTATGAAAAATACCATTCTTGTAAACAGAAATGCTATTTATAGAAAGAATAACTTTATCTGTGTAGGTACTTTCAAAAAATACCCTATTTATATGGGAATTGATAAGCTATCTTTTGTATCAAAAATAATACCAGCTGAAGAATTCTGGGGTGTATACAAAAAATTTGATAAGTTAAAGCAGGTTAGATCTGGAAAATATGAGATATGTAGTATAAAAGTTAAACATTACCGCTGTGGTATAAAAATTACTTCGATGAAAAATCCTGATTTTTATCTGCTATTATCTTACGATTTCCCAAGAAAACTTAATGAGCCTAGAGTTAGATTTGAGTTATCTCCACAATATGCAAAAAATAGAGACATACCTAATGTGATCAAATGGCTGAAGAAACATATTGGGGTAGAGGTTATTGATATGCTGTTACAAACTAGTAGAGTAACTCGAATCGATCTTACCCTTGATGTACACAGCAAGCGATTTCTAAGAAATTATTACTTCTCTATTCCTAATGCTAGAACAGGGCGGAATTTCTTAGGTAACGAAGATGATTGTAAGAACAATTATGCTATTGGTTCTCAACGTTCTAGTTCTTACCTTTTAGTATATGAGAAACTAAAATTTCAAGAAGTTGAAGATGTTTACCAAAATAACCTTATAGTTAAGAGAGAACATATTAAGCGGAGCATTACTCGCTTAGAATTAAGAATAAAACCGCCATATCAACAACCACTTTTTCTATCGGAGGTTTCAATGCTAGAAAACCCATTCAGTAGAATTCTCATTTATAGAAGAAATAAAATCGCCTCTCAATTTAAGGATTTCCTTCCTTATATAAAAGAGGAGAAAAGTATTCCTCTAGCGGTTAAATCGTATCTACAAGCTAAAGTAGATGATGATACAAAGGTGAATAGAAACTTAAGACTAAAAACGAATAGATGTCTTGAAAAGTGTAAAAGTAAGTTTATACTCAACATTGATTGGTCAAAATACCCAGATATCATAGACAATTCTATTGGGTATTTCACTCAAACATCTCTGAGATAATTTGCCCCCTCAGCTATAAAAGCTACATAAGTGTAGGTTATTATGTAGCTTTTCATTTCCAAAACGCACGAACCCTTGCAAATAAACAAACATAGCCTTATGCATCAGGCGTATGCTGCTCGAAATTATCTTGTAAATTCATGACGTTATCCAGTTTAAGTTTTTAACTTTTTGTCTAGCAAGTAGTGGTTTTACGATATAAGTGATGTGTTATTTTGAGCTGATTTTAATTTTCTACATCCACACTTAATACTTCATCTTCTGTTTTTAACAGTGTATAGACATCTTTTAGCATTTCATTATCGATGTTGTAGCATCGTACTTGCAAGCGAACTTCGCCACTCGCTTGGTCTTTTACCGAAATATTTTCAATGCGGTAATCATGTTTCAATAATAAATCGGTCACTTTACTAATACCGTTAGCAGAGCTCAGTTGGATAGCTAAACGAGTACGTTTTTTATAGGTTTTACGACGAACATAACGTTGTACAATTGGGCTGATACGAATGGCGATTAAAATCATCAAAGTGGCAATAATCGCATCTAAAATAAAGCCTGCACCTGTTGCCACACCGATTGCCGCCGCTGCCCAAATAATGGCGGCAGTGGTTAAGCCTGAAATAGCATCATTTTTCTTGTGCAAAATAACCCCAGCACCTAAGAAACCTATACCACTGATTACTTGTGCGGCAAGTCGCATAGGGTCAGTTCGAATATTATCTGAAACTTGTGCATAATGTTCTGCGGCTTGAATGGAGACAATCGTCAGTACACAAGTCGTCACCGCAATAATGGCGCAGGTTTTGACCCCAACCGGTTTGTGTTTAAGTTCACGCTCTAAGCCAATAATCCCGCCAAGTACAAGTGCGAGTAGCATTTTCCCTAGGATAAGTAAATAAGCCGTCTGTTCAAGAGCGGTCGAAAAAAGAAAAGAATTTTCCATGTTAATAATGAATATGAGTAAATAAAAAAACGGGCATTATTCTACCTGAAAAAAGGACTTTAATGGGCAAATTTACAATCAATTTACCTTTAATTTATCGCCTTTCTGCTTGAAATTGAGTAAAATCTAAAGTTTTGAAAGATGATGATAGCTGAGAATAAATTTATGCAAAAATCAACGCCGAATATTGGCTTTGTAAGTTTAGGTTGTCCTAAAAATTTAGTGGATTCTGAACGTATTCTGACTGAATTACGTACTGACGGGTATAACATTGTGCCAAGTTATGAAAATGTGGACTTAGTCATTGTGAATACTTGCGGCTTTATTGATAGCGCTGTACAGGAATCCCTTGAAGCCATTGGAGAGGCGTTGGAAGAAAACGGACGTGTGATTGTGACTGGCTGTTTAGGGGCGAAAGAAGATCAAATTCGTCAAGTTCACCCGAAAGTATTGGAAGTGAGCGGTCCGCACAGTTATGAAACGGTAATGGCTCAAGTACATAAGTACGTTCCGAAACCTGAGCATAATCCTTATACCAGCCTTGTACCAAAACAAGGGGTGAAATTAACACCAAAACACTACGCTTATTTGAAAATCTCAGAAGGCTGTGATCATCGTTGTACATTCTGTATAATCCCTTCATTACGTGGGGATTTAGAAAGCCGTTCTATTACTCAAGTATTGGATGAAGCAAAACGTCTTGCTGATGCAGGCGTGAAAGAGTTATTGGTTGTTTCACAAGATACCTCTGCTTATGCGATGGATACACAACGCAAAGAAGGTGGCGTGAAAACCGCTTTCTGGAATGGTATGCCAATTAAAAATGACTTAATGACCTTGTGTAAACAGCTTGGTAAATTAGGTATTTGGGTACGTTTACATTACGTTTATCCTTATCCTCATGTGGATGATTTAATTCCATTAATGGCAGAAGGTTTATTGTTGCCTTATTTGGATATTCCATTACAACATGCGAGTCCGAAAATTTTAAAAGCAATGAAAAGACCAGGAAAAATTGACCGCACTTTAGAGCGTATCAAGCAATGGCGTGAGATTTGTCCAGATTTAACTTTGCGTTCAACTTTTATCGTAGGTTTCCCAGGTGAAACAGAAGAAGACTTCCAAATGTTATTGGATTTCTTAAAAGAAGCACAACTTGATCGCGTGGGCTGTTTCAAATTTAGCCCAGTAGAAGGCGCACCTGCAACTGAAATGACTGACCAAGTGCCTGAAGATGTAAAAGAAGAACGTTTCCACCGCTTTATGCAGTTACAACAAGAAATTTCGGCTGAACGATTAAAACAAAAAATTGGCCAAACGCTTGATGTAATTGTGGATGAAATTGATGATGAAGGTATTATCGGCCGTACAAAAGCTGATGCACCTGAAGTTGATGGCTTAGTTTATATTGAAAATCTAAGTGGTACGCCTGTGAAAGTGGGCGAATTTATTAAAGTAACCATTACTCATTCAGATGAATACGATCTGTGGGGAACCTGTTAATTATTAATATTATTTATTTTTTACCAAAGGAATTAAAAAATGGCAGAAACACAAAAACAACCAAGTGTTATCCGTTTTGAACAAGAAGTTGCGGCAAAAAATTATGAAGCAGCTTGCGTAGAATTGCTCGATATTTTAAGCAAAATTGATACTAATTTTGGTGGCATTGAAGGCATTGAAATTGATTATCCTAGCCAATTAAATGATGAATTAGTACAAGATAAAATTAAGCATTTTTGTACCCGTGTAGCGGTAGCAATGAGCGAGCTATTTTCTGATCCTAAATTAGATATTTCTGAAGGTGGGGCGCAACGTTTCTTTACCTTACAACGTTGGATTAACATGATTTTCGCATCATCACCTTTTGTGAATGCGGATCATGTGTTGCAAGCTTATAACCGCAATCCAGATAAGACTAATTTATCCGATTTTCATTTAGATAATGCGAGATCATCATTAATTAAATTCTGTATTTTCTACCTGCCAGAATCTAATGTGAATGTTAATCTTGATGCTTTATGGAATTTAGACCATGAATTATGTGCATCACTTTGTTTTGCATTGCAATCACCACGTTTTATTGCGACAGATCAAGCATTCTCTAAACGTGGCACCATTTTACAGTGGTTCCCTGAAAAATTGGCAACAATTGAAAACTTAAATAATGTGCCAAGCGCAATTTCACACGATGTGTATATGCATTGCAGCTACGATATTGCGGAAAATAAACACTGGGTGAAAAAAGCATTAAACCAAGTTATTCGTCGTCATTTATTGCAGGGTGGATGGACTGATCGTGATGTCACGAAATTAGGTGAACGTAATGGTAAACCAGTTATGGTCGTATTATTGGAACATTTCCATTCATCCCATTCAATTTACCGTACGCATTCCACTTCAATGATTGCTGCACGTGAACGTTTCTATTTAATCGGTGTGGGTAATGATGCGGTAGATGAAGCGGGTAAAGCAGTGTTCGATGAATTCCGAATATTAGAAGGCAATAATGTTGTCTCTAAATTAGATAATTTAAAAGATATTTGTGAGAAAAATGGCGCAGCCGTTCTTTATATGCCAAGTATTGGAATGGATTTAACCACCATTTTTGCAAGTAACACGCGTCTTGCGCCAGTTCAAGTAATTGCTTTAGGCCATCCTGCTACGACACATTCTGATTTTATTGAATATGTGATTGTAGAAGATGATTATGTGGGTTCTGAGAAATGCTTTAGTGAGCAATTATTGCGTTTACCAAAAGATGCTTTACCTTATGTACCTTCAGCGCTTGCACCGCAACACGTAGAATATCGCTTACGTGAAAATCCTGAAGTGGTGAATATTGGTATTGCTTCTACCACAATGAAGCTTAACCCCTATTTCTTGGCGGCATTAAAGGCTATTCGTGATCGTGCTAATGTGAAAGTGCATTTCCACTTTGCATTAGGTCAATCTAGTGGTGTAACACATCCTTATGTTGAGCGTTTTATTAAATCTTATTTAGGCAATGATGCGACAGCTCATCCACATGCACCTTATGATCAATATCTTCGTATTTTGCATAACTGCGATATGATGGTGAATCCATTCCCATTTGGTAACACGAATGGCATTATTGATATGGTGACGTTAGGTTTAGTGGGTATATGTAAAACCGGTGCAGAAGTTCACGAACATATTGATGAAGGTTTGTTTAAACGTTTAGGTTTACCGGAATGGTTAATTGCAAATACGGTAGATGAATATGTTGAACGTGCAATTCGTTTAGCAGAAAACCATCAAGAACGTTTAGCACTTCGCCGTCATATCATTGAAAATAATGGCTTAAAAACCTTATTTACAGGTGATCCAAGCCCAATGGGTAAAGTATTACTTGAAAAATTTAAGGAATGGAAAGCGGTAAATTTAGCTGAAAAATCAAAGAAAAAAGTAACTAGATCTGCAACTACAAAAGAGAAGACCACCAAGTCTACCCCAACAAAGAAAAGTGCGGTCAAATCTGAAGGTAAATCTGAGCCGAAAAAAACGGTAAAGAAAACCACGAAAAAAGCAGATAAATAATCAATAAATCCCCGAAAGGGGATTTTTTATTGAGAAAAATTAAACAAAGCCTCATTTTTTCTAAAAAAGCTTGATTTTGTAGCGTAAAGCCTGTAATTAATAGACCCATTCAACACAACATAAAATAAGGAAAAATTCATGAAAAACGTCGGTTTTATCGGTTGGCGCGGAATGGTCGGTTCCGTATTAATGGATCGTATGGTGCAAGAGCAAGATTTTGCCAATATTAATCCAGTTTTCTTCACCACTTCTCAAGCAGGTCAAAAAGCACCTGTGTTTGCAGGAAAAGAGGCAGGTGAGCTTAAAAATGCATTCGACATTGAAGAACTTAAAAAATTAGACATTATCGTAACCTGCCAAGGTGGCGACTATACCAATGAAGTTTATCCAAAATTAAAAGCAACAGGTTGGGACGGATATTGGGTTGATGCCGCTTCTGCGCTACGTATGAAAGATGATGCAATTATCGTGCTTGATCCGGTAAACCAACACGTGATTTCTGAAGGCTTGAAAAAAGGCATTAAAACTTTCGTGGGTGGTAACTGTACCGTGAGCTTAATGCTTATGGCTATCGGTGGTTTATTTGAAAAAGATTTAGTGGAATGGGTATCAGTCGCAACTTACCAAGCGGCTTCAGGTGCAGGCGCAAAAAATATGCGTGAATTACTTTCACAAATGGGTTTATTAGAACAAGCGGTTTCAAGTGAATTAAAAGACCCTGCTTCATCTATTTTAGATATTGAACGTAAAGTGACGGCAGAAATGCGTTCTGATAGCTTCCCAACGGATAACTTTGGTGCGGCATTAGGTGGTAGCTTAATCCCTTGGATTGACAAACTTCTACCAGAAACAGGACAAACTAAAGAAGAATGGAAAGGATATGCAGAAACCAACAAAATCTTAGGTTTAAGCGACAATCCAATTCCTGTGGATGGTTTATGCGTACGTATCGGTGCATTACGTTGCCACAGCCAAGCATTCACTATCAAACTGAAAAAAGACTTACCATTAGAAGAAATTGAACAAATTTTAGCGTCTCACAACGAATGGGTGAAAGTGATTCCAAATGACAAAGAAATCACATTACGTGAATTAACCCCAGCTAAAGTAACAGGTACATTAAGCGTACCGGTTGGTCGTTTACGTAAATTGGCAATGGGTCCAGAATACTTAGCGGCATTCACTGTGGGTGACCAATTATTATGGGGTGCTGCAGAGCCAGTTCGCCGTATCTTAAAACAATTGGTGGCATAAGTTTTACTTTCACTACAAAGGGCGTATTCACTACGCCCTTTTCATTAGAAAATTATGATCAGAGAACCTCATTTTCATCAATTTGCTCTTGCAGAGTTATTGCCTTTTTTTGAGCAATTTCCGACGCAGTATCTTTCTGGTGAACGAAATATCAAATTGGCTTATCGTCATTTGGTTCAGCCTGAAAGTGCGGTCAGAAAATTGATGATTTTGGTGAATGGTCGAGCAGAAAATATGCTGAAATGGACTGAGTTGGCTTATGACTTTTACCAACAAGGTTATGATGTTTTGCTTTTCGATCATCGAGGACAAGGCTATTCACAGCGTATTATTCCTCAAAAAGGGCATTTAGATGAGTTTCGTTTTTATACCGATGATATGG
>CBCSVJ010000010.1:0-12226 GCA_965143545.1 uncultured Haemophilus sp.
AAGATGCAGAATCGGTTCTGCATATGGCTGAACTAGGCGTGGTGATGTTCTTATTCATCATAGGTTTGGAAATGCATCCCGAACGCCTATGGGCAATGAGAAAAGCAATCTTCGGACGAGGTTTTCTACAAGTAGGGCTATGTGGTGCACTACTTACCTTTGCCGGTATCTATATTTTAAATCTTCCAAAAGAAGTCGCGTTTATTGCAGGTATGGGTTTTACGCTCTCCTCTACTGCTATCGTAATGCAAGTATTAGAAGAACGCGGGATTACGAACACACCAAAAGGCCAACGGGTGATTTCTACCTTAATCTTTGAAGATTTATCCATTGTGCCATTATTGGCTTCTATTGCCTTTTTAACATCTGAAACCAAACACATTGAACATCAAACCAACTGGACATCCATTGCTATTGCACTCGGTGCCGTTGTCGGTCTAGTGGTTGCGGGTAAATGGTTAATGAACCCTATTTTCCGCTTAATTTCAAAAGCTCACATTCGTGAAATGATGACAGCCGCCGCGTTGCTTGTGGTATTAGGTGCAGCATTAGCCATGGAAGCGAGCGGGCTTTCAATGGCGATGGGCGCATTCGTCGCCGGTGTGATGCTTTCAGAATCGGCATTCCGTCACCAACTCGAAGCGGATATTGAACCGTTCCGTGGTCTATTGCTCGGTCTCTTCTTTATGGGCGTGGGGATGTCACTTGATTTAACCTTGGTGTTCGACAATGCACTTTGGTTATTAGGTATCGTTTGCCTTTATATTATCGGCAAAGCCTTAGCAGTTTACACCGTTGCACGTATTACGAAACTTGACCGAAAAGAATCCGTTGGACGAATGACCATTATGGCGCACGGTGGTGAATTTGCATTTGTACTCTTCTCTGCGGCAACTACGGCAGGCGTGATGACAAAAGATCAAAATGCAACCTTCACTGCTGCCGTCATTATTTCGATGCTATTCTCCCCATTGATTGGTTTATTGATGCGTAAAATCAACCAACGCAAATCAACAAATCAAGAGGAAAAAGTAGATACCAGCGATCTTGATCCTATTGTGGATTTAGAAGATAGCGTACTCGTGATTGGTTTTGGTCGTTTCAGTCAAATCGTATGTCAATCGCTTCTTGTTCGTGGCATTAACGTATCGGTGATTGATCGCAACATCGAAAACATCCGTGCGGCAGCTAAATTTGGTTTTAAAGTTTATTACGGTGATGGTATTCGCCTTGACGTATTACGTGCTGCCGGTATCGAAAAAGCGAAATGTGTCGTCATCGGGATTAACGATACGGATCGTATTGAAAGCATTGTTCAGAATTTGAAAGATGCTTATCCTAAACTCCCTATTTTGGCGCGAACTTATGACCGTAAAACAACAGTAAGCCTAATTAAACGAGACGTAGACTTTATTGTACGAGAAACCTTTGAGTCTGCACTTACGCTCAGCCATGCAACATTAATGCAATTAGGTGTCAATAAAATTGAAGCCGATGAAGTGATTGCAGAAGTTCGTTACTTAGACCAAGAGCGCTTAAATGAAGAGGTTTTACATGGTTTTTCAACGGATATCATCCGAAAATATTGGATGCCAAAACCTTTCATCAAGCCTCATATAGATGCTGAAGCATTAAATGAAGAAACGGCTGAAATCTTAGAAAAAGAAGATGATATCAATGATGAAGCCACCGTTGAAACGCTTCTTCATGATGATTCAGAAACTGAGAAACAAAAAGAAGTTGAATAACAAAAAAGCCCGATAAATCATTATCGGGCTTTTCTATTAGGCTTTCATTGTCACAATCCAGCAATTGTGGATTTGCTTATTCCGCTCAAAATCAAGTGGTAAGGTTTTCGCTGAAATTTCGACCGCACTTAATCCCAATTCATCTAACGCCTCAAAATCCATTTTAAAACCACGTTTATTATTCGAGAACACAATGGTGCCGTTAGGGCGTAAAATACGTTTAAGATTACGCATTAATTTGATGTGATCACGTTGCACATCCCAGCTGTCTTCCATACGTTTAGAATTCGAGAATGTTGGTGGATCTACAAAAATCAGATCAAACTGACGATCACATTTTTCTAACCATTGTAAGCAATCTGCCTGGATGAGCTTGTGCTGCTTGCCTTCAATATCATTTAAAATCAGGTTTTGCTCTGCCCAGTTTAAATAGGTGTTAGACATATCCACGGTCGTTGTCGATTTTGCCCCACCTAATGCAGCATGCACCGTAGCCGAACCGGTATAAGCAAAAAGATTAAGGAAATCTTTGCCTTTTGTCATTTCGCCAATCATTTTACGGGTTAAGCGATGATCTAAAAATAATCCTGTATCCAAGTAATCCGTTAAATTCACCCAAAGCTGAGCGCCGTATTCATTCACATAAAAATATTCGCCTTTATTGGCCAATTTTTCATATTGATTCGTGCCTTTTTGTTTTTGACGCACTTTCAAAATCAGTTTATTAGTTTCAATACCGGTGACTTGCAAGGTTGCAGTCACGGCATCCAATAAACGTTGACGGGCTTTATTTTCATCAATATTTTTCGGTGCTGCATACTCTTGCACCACGATATGATCACCATAACAATCTACTGCCACGTTATATTCCGGTAAATCGGCATCATATAAACGATACGCATCAAGGCCTTGCTGCTTCGCCCATTTTTCAATTTTCTTGATATTTTTTTGTAAGCGATTCGCAAAATCTACCGCTACCGTTGAAGTGCGGTCAAATTCAAGCGGATTTTCAACCGAACTTTCTTTACGCTCAGAAATTTGATAATTCTTCTGAACACAATCTAACGGACCGTTTTTCGCTTTAAATTGACGATGAGAACGCATACGCAAGCAATCAAGCAAGGTAGATTCACTACTGAAAATCGAAGCATTCCAACCACCAAATTCACTTTTAAGACGTTGCCCAAAGACTGAATATAGCGCAATCAAAGCAGGAGTTGTACCTAAACGCTCACCGTAAGGCGGGTTACAAATCACTATTCCCACTTCATCTGGACTTGGATTTTTTAATGCGGCGACATCACCTTGTTTCCACTGAATTAAATGTGCTACGCCTGCATTTTGTGCGTTCTTTTGCGCTTTTTTCAGTACGCGATGATCGAGATCGAAGCCATAAAAATGCGGCTTTGGATTTTGATTAAAATAAGTTTCAGCTTGCTGTACCGCTTCTGCTTTCACCTTATCCCAAGCATCTTGATTATGCCCTTTCCAGCAATCAAAGCCCCAATGTAAACGATGTAATTGTGGCGCAATTTGAGCTTCCATCTGCGCGGCTTCAATTAGCAAGGTGCCCGAACCGCACATTGGATCCACTAACGGCGTCCCTTTTTTCCAACCTGAACGAAGCACTATCGCAGCGGCTAAGGTTTCACGTAAAGGCGCTTGCCCTGTATCTTCACGATAGCCACGTAAATGCAATGCTTCACCACTTAAATCAAGTGAAACGACGAGCTCTTCTTTATTCAAATAAACATGAATTCGCACATCCGGATAGTCTTTATCCACATTTGGGCGTGCTTTCCCTTGGCGTTCAAAATAATCCACAATGGCATCTTTCACACGCATCGCACCAAATTGGGTGTGACGAATTTCTTGATTTGTCCCGTTGAAATCGACAAAAAATGTGGCTTTCTCATCAAAATAACTTAACCAATCCTGCCCTGTCACAATTGAATACAAGTCTAAATCACTATATACCTTGCCATTTACAATAGATAACAAAATACGTGAAGCCAAACGTGACCATAATAAGCTACGATAAAGTGTGTCATCATCAGCCTGAAAATGTACACCGCCTTGTGCAATTTTACATTCCGTTGCACCAAGCTCTGTCAGTTCGACTTTTAAGAGTTCTTCAAAACCACGAGCAGTTGTGGCAAATAGTTGTTTCATGGGTTTTCTCGGTAGGGAAAAATTGGGCGGATTATAGCATAGTTTTTACTAGGATTTCGCCTAAGGCGACCTACTTTTCTTTGCTTGTGCAAAGCAAAGTAGGCAAAAGAAAACACACCCCAATTAAATCGCTGATCCTCATTCTTTTTCAATTTTCTTTACAGAAATTTTCGAACTCGCTTCGCTCAAACAAGCGAAAATTTCTTAAAAATTGAAAATCATTCGGGCGATTTAGATGGGGAAAAATAAAAAACAGCCTTAAAGGCTGTTTTTAAGATAGAAGCAAATTAGATTATTTACTTAAACATTGAGCATAGCTATCAGCGGTAGCTTGAAGGAAATTCGCATAAGAATTTGGACCAAGCTGTACGTTATCGCCAATAGGATCTAAACGACCTACGTTAACTTTTGTACTTTGAGCAAGAGAATCAATCACTTTTGGTGTGAATTGAGGTTCAGCAAAAAGACAATTTACACGATGTTCTTCAATTTCTTCTTTGATGTGAGCAATGGTTTTTGCACCTGGTGCTACCAATGGATTAATGGTGAAATAACCGGTTTGATTTAAACCATACGCATCATTGAAATAGCTATAAGCATCATGGAACACAAAGAAGCCTTTATCTTTAAGTGGCGCTAATTGTGCTTTGATTTTCTCGCTTTGCTCAGTCAAAGTGCGGTTAAAATCGGCTAAGTTTTTCGCAATGAGCTCTTTTTTATCCGGATGTTGTTCCGTTAATTTATCCGCCACTTTTTGTGCCACAATTTGGCTGATAGCGGGTGAATACCATAAGTGCCAGTTTACACTTAACCCATTTTCATCGACATCATGATGATGATGATCATGGTCATGTCCATGTTCGTGCTTATGATCGTGTCCATGTTTATGATCATGACCGTGCTCGTGTTCATCGCCTTCATGATAATGTTCATGATGCACTTTGCTTAAAAGCGGTTTAATTTCTGGAATATCAGAAATATTGATGACTTTTTTACTATCAATTTGGCTAATCGGTTTTGCTAAGAAAGCGTCAATATCTTCACCAACCCAAAGCACTAAATCCGCCGATTTCACTTTTTGCACATCTGAAAGTTTTAAGCTGTAATCATGTGGAGAAGCACCTGCTGGTACTAAAACCTGTGTATCCGTCACACCGTTTGCAATAGACGATGTAATAAAACCTAGCGGTTTCACGGAGGCCAATACATCTGCATTTGCGATCATTGGAAGGGTTAAAAGTGCGGTAGAAATTGCACTCATTTTTAATACTTGTTTCATGTTTGTTTCCTTACTTTTATTGGGAATTATTCTCAAAGCCAACATAGACTACGCCTTTTTGATAAAATTGCAACATTCCAAATAAAAAAATGAAGTGATATTTCTTCATCTTGTTAAATACTTTCATTCATAAAGAAAAAGCAACGTTTTCACGTTGCTTCATTTCTTTATTTTAATAACTTATCGATTACCCGAGAAACGGCAAAAAATCCAAAGGTTGCCGTTATCATGGTTGCTGCACCAAAGCCATTTGCACAATTCATGGTGGCAGATACTTCACAGCCCTCGCCCATTTTAGGGAAAATCAGAGGCTGGGTTGAAAACACCGCATCAACTGCAAACTTACGTTGTGGATTTTGAGTGAAATTGAAATCCTTACGTAAAACTGACCGCACTTTTGCCAATAACGGATCCTGAATCGTTTTGCTTAAATCAGCAATTTGAATTTTCGAAGGAGCGGTCTGACCACCTGCGCCACCAATGGTAATAATCTTGATTTTATTACGTTTGCAATAGGCAATCATCGCGGCTTTCGTTTTCACGCTATCAATGGCATCAATGACATAATCATAGCCACGATTTAAATATTCGGCTTGATTATCCGGTGAGATGAAATCATCAATAATATTCACCACACATTCTGGATTAATCAGCTGAACGCGTTCTGCCATCACTTCTGTTTTAAGCTTGCCAATATTGCCGCTTAATGCAGGAAGTTGACGATTAATATTGGTGACACAAATATCATCCATATCAATCATGGTGATCTGCCCTACGCCGCTTCGCGCAAGTGCCTCCACCACCCACGAACCTACACCGCCAATACCAATGACGCACACATGAGCCTGACGCAAACGCGCCAAGCCTTCTGGTGTGTAAAGGCGGCCAATGCCGCCAAAACGTTGTTCGTAGTTATCGACTCGAGCCATTATTGTAGTACCCAAACGCGTCCATAGTGTTTTGATAACCCCGCAATATGACCCGCTTGATCGCCAATACCACGGTATAAGTCAAAGTGGTGACCATTTACCGCACCGCCCACATCAAGTGCCACCATTAAGTGTAATTTGTGTGTGCCCATCCAGTTACCCTCATTATCAATATCCGGTACTTCAACCAATAATACGGTTCCTGAAGGAATTACATTACGGTCAGAAGCGACGGCCGCCATTGGTACTAAAGGCACACCTGCAGAACCTTTCACTTCACCTGTTGGATCGTTTTTAAAGAAAACATAAGATGGGTTACGTTCTAACAATTCTCGTACTCGAGATGGGTTTGCTTTCCCCCATTCACGAATCGCTTGAATAGACATTTTTTCTTTTGGAATTTCACCATCTTCAACTAACAAACGACCAACCGCTTGATATTTATAGCCATTTTGACCCGCATAGGCTAAATAATTTAAATTACCATCACCGTAATCAACATAGCCACTCCCCTGCACGCCTAATAGGAAGTTATCCATCATTGAATCACTGTAAGCAAGCTCTAAGCCTTGTCCTGCCAATGCACCATTATAAATTTCTGCACGGCTATAACGTTTATAGCTTGGCATCGCATAAATTGGATGTTGATATTGACCTTGTGCAGTACGGCGTGCATGAATAACCGGTGAGTAATAACCTGTCATCAACACGTTTTGATAACCATCGAAACCTTTCATAATCTGTGGGTTAATGCCGTATTGTGCTAATTCATTCACATTAGCCCCTGCAAGTACCCAGTTAGTGATTTTGCCATAATTCACCGCAAAGCGATTTGTTAATGAATTTGAATAATCACGAACATTCGTCAACTGTGTTAAAAAATCACCTTGGTTAACGACCGCACTTTTGTTCTCTACAGATGCCACCGGGCTTAAAATAGCTTGTTGATAGTTACGTCCACTATACTTTGAACCAAATTTTTGAGGATCGTCGCCTGTCGCAGTACGCGGCAGGCTAGAATTATTTTTTGAAGAGACTTTACTTGGTGCTGAACCACATGATGCAAGCACCGAAACAGCCGCCATCACAGAGAGAATTTTTACGGCGAGATTTTGACGAAATTTCATTCTTATTTTCCTAAATTAAACTAACTAATACAAAGTTGCATACGCTATCAAAAATTCCCTTTTAGGACTAGCACTATTTCATAAAATGATTAATTAATATTCACATTGTTTATTTTCTTAACAAACAGAAAGTCAAATTCAGTTTAAATCTTGCAATAATTTTTGAAACGAGTATATTACGCGCCATCAGACGCGGGGTGGAGCAGCTTGGTAGCTCGTCGGGCTCATAACCCGAAGGCCGTCGGTTCAAATCCGGCCCCCGCAACCAAATTACAAAGCACCGAAATTTCGATGCTTTTTTTTGCATTTAAAGTAACTATTTCCTATTCTAGAATGTTGCCGTCAACCCAAATTTAATCGTTCTCCCCGGTGCAGGCATGGAGGAACGTGTCATCGGGTCAAGATAATAACGATCAGTTAAGTTTGTCGCAGACAATGACAATGCAAGATTCTCATTCACTTTGTAATTCATATACGCATCTACCAAGAACACTGGTTGCCAACGTGGGTTATTATTGCTATTGGCAAACCAACCAGCATCACGCAAGGATTTATTGCGGGTTTCTTTTACATTGGTGTGATACACCATGCGCGCGCCAACTTCTAATCGTTCATCTAAGAAACGTACACCAAGATTTGAGGTAATGCTGTATTTCGGTAAAATGGCATTTTTTAAGTAACCGTTTTCATTACCACCATTAACACATTCGGGATAGGCTTTAAATGTACGTATATCACCCGTACTACCAACATCTCGAATTGCTGAACTTTTATCGCAGAATTTATTTTTGATGTTGTAGCTAATACCGATATCACCGAAGATGCGACCTTGATCATAACGCGCGGATAATTCTACACCTTCTAAAATCCGTTTATCAAACTGCTTCATCTCATAATTAATATCACGGTCAAAAATATTTTTCGTGGTGTTTTTGTACCAATTTAGGCGAATATCCGCACGGCGTAAACTTGGGAAGAAACCACGTAAATCATGTACATAGCCCACTTCAATATTTTTGCTGTGTTCCGTTTTACGTTTATAAAGTGGCGTGAGAATATCAATGGAATAGCCAATGGTATCTTCAAAAATACTCGGCATACGTTTGGTTTCATCATAGCGCACATAAATTCTGGCGTTATCACTTAAAAATGCGGTAGCACTAAAGGAAGGTGCCCAAGCGTGATCTTTACGCTCTGCCTTTTTCATTTTTTCCCACTGTTCTTTGGTTATTGGTGTTTTTTCTGGCGAACCGGAAAAATCAGCACCAATGTCATATAAATAATCTTCTTTCCCGGTTTGTGGATGGATTGCTTTTTTTTCTAACATTTCTTTTGTAATGCGTCCATCCGTAAACGGAAAATGCTCAACAGAAAAATTACCATATTCGTCCCGTTCCCAATAAATAGTCTGCGTTGCAGATTCATCCCATTCACCATTATTATTACCACTGAGCTGTGACCAACTATCATATTCCTCATCTGTGGTTGGAGTCCAGCCATGTGAAACAACATACTCATCACGATCATCAAGCCATTTTTGTAATTCTGGTGAATCATCAGCAGGTATTGGATATAATTTTTTAAATTCTGCCTCAAGCGAAACTCTTAAATTATTTTTTCTTTCAAAATTTATATAGTCTTGTGTTATTTCAGGGGCGACTTGTTTCAATTTTCTTACTGTAAATGGAATACGTGATTCGGTTAATACCTCTTCCTGTTTTAAGTTTGCAATTTTCTCCTGCAAACCGCGATCCTTAGATTTGTAATGGGTATATTTCATCCCAGCAGTCAGTAATAACCAATCGGTTGGTGAATATTCAAATTTAAAGCCTGCATTGAATTCATTTCGGTTGCCTTTTCGATTTCCTGAACGAGCAGAGTTTGATACTCGGCAAATACCATGTAAATTGCCTTCCACACAGGTAAGGTTTTCCCCTTCTGTTTTAGCATCAGTCTCGTATTGATTAAATGCAGTAAGTTGATATTTATCCCAAAGCTCATAAACATTGGTACTGTCTAAAGTTTCACGACGGTAATTTGTCATAATGCTTAAACGAAGTTTTGGACTTAGTTCCGTGACATTGCTAAAGGTTATTCCCATATGATTATCACGGGCAAATTGCACTTGAGCGGGTTGAGTATTAAAAATCCCATCAATATTTTTAAATTTAGGATTTTTCATATATTCTTTTACTTTATTATGAAAAATTTCATAAACGCGATCTTGTGCTCGTTTACGTTCAACAGGATCTTCTATCTGATCAAAATCATAAGCTTTATCACCGAGTTCATTAACCAGTTGGATGTACGCTTCACTTCCAAGTAATTGAGTTTCATAATCGCTAAAAAGCACATCGCCCGGTGAGCCGCCCGATGTATTAGTTGCCGTATCATTTTTTACTGCCCAGACACCTATCTTTAAATCAAGCCATTTGTTATCCGGCGGGTTATAGGAAAACTCAACATTACCTGTTTTTTGTTTTACATCTGCTAGTGGCCATTGGGTGACGGTATTACGCGCAGCATAGTTATAGCCAAGTCGGGAAGGCATTATGTCACCATAATTTATTTGCGTGTCTCGGAAGTTCGCTGAAAGTGAAGTATGTTTATTAAAGTGGAATTTTCCCTTTAATAACCAAGATCGGCTTTCATAAGATGTATTTGGTACTTCTTCACCCGGTTTATAAATTCGAGCAATGAGTGGAATATAAGGGTCATCGGAGTTTTTATCTAAATTAAGCGGGCCGGTTGTTCCTTCACCGTATTTTTTTCCTCCCCGTTTACCAGCAAAATAATTCCCTTTATTACGATAAGCATACGCCCCTAAGACTTCATAACCATCGTCTTTTGCGGCTAACGCTAAACGTACAGCATTATCGTGTAAAGGTTTGTTTCTGCCTTTTTTTCTTGGGCTAATCCGATCATCATCTTTAAAATACAACGCCCATTCAGCTAATTCAGCACGCCCATCTGGTGCAACAAGTCGATAATCCTGCCCAATAGGTATGCCTTCATAAGGACGAGCCTTAATGGAATTGTTGGCTGTCTCCGTTTTAAGCTCAATGCCCCATTTCTTGCCGGGTTTGATGATGTCGTCGGGGTTGAGCGTCGTCATACGAATCGTACCTGCCGCGCCGGAGCGTAAAGTGCGGTCTAAATTGGGACCTTTTTCTACATTCACTTCACTCACTAAGAATGGATCGAGATAGTTACGATTACTTACACCAGAATAACCACGCCAAATGGTAATCGCCTGTTCAGTATCATCAACTAATACAGGAATCCGCCCTTGCCCCCAAGAGCTACGAATAATAGGATCAATTGCACCACCATTACGCGCATCGCCACTATAGACGCCTGTAATACCACTTAATAAATCAGATACAGATTGAGAATGATAAGTTTCAATTTCTTTTTTGCTTTTATATTCAGTGACATTGTTTTTACTATAAACCTCATCTTTACCTGCTAATGTCTTACTTTCTGCCGTTGCACTAACATTAATGGTTTCCAATTGATTTATTTCTTCCGCCAGAGCTCCTAAAGGGGTTACCCCCATAAAAGAAAAAAGCAATAAAGTTGCAGTAGTATAATCTTTTTTTGAGTCATCCATCTCAATCCTCCTTAGTTATATAATGAAAATGATTATTATTATAAATAAATCATTGAAAAAGCCTATCGAATAACTAAGGTTTATATTAAAAATGAGAAGAAGATCACAATTTTAATTTTTATCGAATACTCAAAAAATAAAGGCACAATGTCGTGAAACATTATGCCTTTATCCATCAATCTTATTAGATTTGGTATTTTGTCTTATCGCCAATATCAAAATGCAGTGGCATTCGCCATTTTTGAACTGCAAGAATCAATAATAATCCGCCGACAATCAACGATAGAATTCTGGCAATCCAACCCCCTTCAAATACCCAAGCAAACCAAAGTGCAGCGACAAATGCAGGTTGTAAATTTAATAGCGGTACTCTAAAACAGAAGTATTCTTTAAAACATAAACCGCCCAATGTTACCAATGCACCACCCAGTGCCAATTCATGCCAACCTAAAAGCGCACATAAAAGTGCAAGCCACGTAGCAAATTGGAATGTTAAGCGGAAATGCTTTAAATAAATATGAAGCGATGATGCACAACAAGTTGCTGCAATCAATACGGCACTTTGAGCCTGTTGAGGATACCATGTTAAAGCCAAGATGCTAAATGCCGCAATCACAAAGCCAGAGCGATAAATAATGACGGTGAGTTTGTCCCAAACATCCATTGGAGATTGAATATGTGGATCGGCCATGTGATTTCCTTATTTTCGATGATAAAAAGTGCGGTCAAAAACACGCTCATTTTTGACCGCACTTTACATTGAGATTATTTTAATCGATCTAAAATCTTTTGATGAATGCCACCAAAGCTACCGTTTGACATCACAAGAATATGATCCGTTGGTTTTGCTTCTGCCACAATCATATCTACTAATTTATCAACATTTCCTGTGTAATGTGCCGGTTGCACACATTGTTCTGCAATTTCAGCCACATCCCATGG
Source organism: uncultured Haemophilus sp. (assembly GCA_965143545.1). GTDB lineage: Bacteria > Pseudomonadota > Gammaproteobacteria > Enterobacterales > Pasteurellaceae > Haemophilus_D. The sequence goes on from CBCSVJ010000010.1 coordinate 11,811, forward strand.
AATATTATCTGGTTGTAGCATAAACACCGCATCAGCACGTCCAAGCGCCGGTGCAATTTCATCTTTATGCACGCCCATTTTCATGGTGTTTGAACGTGGTTCTAATACCGCAAGAATACGGACACCACCGCCGACTTTGTCACGCAACGCAGTAAGTGTCGCCAGAATTGCTTCTGGGTGATGAGCAAAATCATCATAAACCGTAATCCCGTTGACTTCCCCCTTCACTTCTAAACGACGTTTTGCATTGATAAAGCTGCCCAATGCATGACATGCATCTTCAATTTTGACACCCGCATGGTAAGCCGCCGCAATCGCCATTAAAGCATTATGCATATTGTGCTGTCCGACAATATTCCATTTCACTTCAGCAACTTTTTTACCATGATGGAATACGGCAAATTCAGAACAATCAT